>CAZUEV010000107.1:0-1546 GCA_964619355.1 Candidatus Woesearchaeota archaeon | reverse complement strand
TTCTCAAATTAGTTATATAAGTTTTTTGATTAAAAAAGAAAGACTTTAAAAATAGCTAAATTGTTCAAATTTATGTGGACCGGTAGCTCAGCTTGGATAGAGCACTAGCCTTCTAAGCTAGGGGTCGCGGGTTCAAATCCCGTCCGGTCCGTATGCGTACGTGGTGAAGCGGTCTAACACGCTCGCCTGCAGAGCGGGTATTCCCAGGTTCGAATCCTGGCGTGCGCTTATAATTATTAAAGAATTAAACACTAAACTTCAATTTCTTCTTGTTTTTTTTCTTTTTACGTCTTCTAACAACGAAAAGAACAATACCAATAGCAATTATTGCCATTATAATATATTGAGTAGTCTTGCTGGGTTCAGTATTCTCCAAAGAATCTATAAAGTATGAAGGATCGTACTCAATCCACTTTGATAACTCTCTTCTCTCTCCAGTAGAATCGGTATAATGAAGTTTAACAAGGATTTCTCCTTCGTAAGGTATTGCTTCAAAATCAGCAGTAGTATACTCATTCGAATCCAAATCACCAACAATATTTCTATTTGATCCCTTTACAACTACATTTTCTTGCTTGGGAATCTCTACAGTTAAAGCCTCTATATCTTGATTTCCAATATTGAGTATTTCGAAAGTAATACTTCTTTCACTTATGACATTGCTTTGAAAATGAACTTCAAAATCAGTCCGCCCGTCATCGACACTTATATTAAATCTTTTAAGAGAATAACCACGACCATCATTAAGATAACCTTCCTTACATATTAATTCAACTTCATAATCTCTTTCAAGTGCATTAGGATCAACCCTTAATTTGTACAGCACATTCCAACTAGAAGTACGGCCATATCCAGCATAAGTATCTTGTTCAATCGTCCTTACATTGCTTTCACCATCCAAAGAGAAAGGATAATCCAAAACTAATTCTACAGTAGTTCCATCACAACCACCAGTGCCATCTATTTGAAATAAAACCTCAACATAATCTCCAGGTACTGCCGGGTGAGGATCTTGGTTTATTATTTCTGAATTAAGATTACAAACAGCATTTACAGATGAACTAACTAAAGGAAACATAATACAGAAGACTAAAAGCAAGTTAAAAACTAACTTTCTAGATACCACCACTTTTTTCATATTAATTCTGTTATGCCTCCTTTATATAAACTTTTTGACTATTCTGTTCTTAAAGCATCCACTGGATTGATTTTCGCAGCCCTTATCGCAGGAAAAACACCAGAGATTGCACCAGTTACTCCCGCAAAGAGAACCAACCCCACAAATAAATACACTGAAAAATAAGGTTGCAAGAAACCCCAACCGAGATTAGCTAAGATTGCCCCCCCAACAAAGGAGACTAACCAACCAAACATAACACCCAAAAAGCCTGCAACCAAACCCAAAAATGCACTCTCAAATAAAAATATTTCAAATATGCTAGAATTCCTAGAACCCATAGCTTTCAGAACCCCTATTTCTTTATACCTTTCAAGAACAGAAGTAATCATTGTGTTAGCAGTGTTTATTGTAGACACAACAACAGAA
>CAZUEV010000106.1:0-1558 GCA_964619355.1 Candidatus Woesearchaeota archaeon | reverse complement strand
ACTCTTCAGCATTCAATCCAAAACCAAAACCAAGTTTTTCCTTAAGTCCATCAAAAGCAGGAGTCGCAAATAAAACTACTGCAAGAACCAAGACTATAACTAAACTTGCTGCAATAATGTGTGGCCACGCCACTCCTTGTTTCATATCATCCACCAAACCTAAATACTGTTTTCAAAGACTCCAATATATCACCAAAATTTCCCTTTTGAATATAAACAAACACTAACAAAATAACTAAAAGTATGATTAACAAAATCCAAACTCCCATTTTATCCCAAACTATTTCGCCTTTTTTCATCCTAAACACTTTGCAATTGAATCTTTAGAGTCTCCAACCTGGAGCCCCGCAGTATACTCTCCTTTAACACTCACCATCATAGTAACCATAGTACCAACTGCAATTGCCCCCCTAGCACAAGCAAGTGAAGTAAGTCCACTAGTAAATATCGCAGTAATTCCCCCTGAAAAATAAGCTGCAGCAACAGTTATCCCACAAACAGCTACACCTGCAGCACCCACTCCTGCCTCTGCCCAAAATGCTGCATTAAACTCTTCGCTTTTATCTGCATAGAAAACAACATAAATGGGCTCTTCAGTAGCCCATTTATCATTTGTACTTGGTAGATTGGGATTCTCAACATCCCCATAAATATAATTATAGAATGTTTGATCCCCCTTCAAAGGAATAGTTTTAGTGGCCATAAAATCATTAAAATCATCTACATTAATGCTTTCCATTTCCTCTATAACATCCTCATCAAAAGATAATTTAGAGCAAACAAAACACCACCTATCTCCTGCCCAAGCATCATAATCATCCAAGAAGTCAATCTTTCCTTCTCCAAACTGATACCAACAATCATACATCTCCCCAGCAAGTTCAGTATAAATTTTATCTTCATCAGTATCTTTTATTTCAACATTATCAGTCTCGCATTGTAACTGATCAAACACAGGATTACCAAGAATCTTCGATCTTTCCTTCAGTAAAACACTATCTCTACATGCCTCTCTATCAACAGAAGACTTAGTAAAAACAAATATAGAAACTAACACAACACCTAACAATATAGCACCAATAATTATAACAGGTATAGCCTTTACAATAGTTTCCATCATTCCTTTCTTATCCAAGACTACCAATCCTCCTCATAACAAATAAATAAAATAAAACAATAGCAGCAAATACTATCAAAATCTTAAAGATATACTCAAAGTAAACATTCATCACTCCTCTTTTTTCCATATTTCACCCATCACATTTCTAACTTATAATAATTTCTAAATTTGAGTTGAACCCAAAACTGCTCCAGAGATCATATTAAACAATATTGTAACAATCAAAGCCACAATAAAATACAACAAGAAGCCTTTAAGCAGGTTCTTGCCTAATGCATACTGTTCATTTAACTTATCTGCACCATGCTCTATCCCATTCGAAATAATACTCAAAATATAAATTATCTGAACAACATAAATACCAATAATTAATTGAAAGAAATATCCTGGAATGGTTTGAGTCTTCTGAAACATACTGCCCAAACTAACAAGATCAAC
>CAZUEV010000105.1:0-1594 GCA_964619355.1 Candidatus Woesearchaeota archaeon | reverse complement strand
AAAGAGTGTCACATCTATGGCTATCCTGGAAAAAAATCAGGATTAGAAGTAGACTCATTAAGAAAAATAAAAATAAATGAACCCTACGCAAACAATTTTAGAATTCTAATGCTCCACACAACAATCAAAGAAGTAGCAAACAATCTACCAATAGATTCAATCCCTTTAGACCAACTCCCTCAAGCAGATTATTATGCCCTAGGACACATTCATGTAGACTTTAATCAAGAAATAAATGGAAAACCCGTAGTCTATGGAGGACCGACATTCCCGAATAATACCAAAGAATTAGAAGAATTAAAACAAGGAATATTCTATATTGTAGAAGTTGCAGGATACACAAAAGTCACAAAAAAAGAAATAAAAATAAAACAAGTAGAAGTCATAAAAATAGAAATAGAAGACACAATAAATGCTAACGAAAAAATAATAAAAGAACTAAAATCAA
This sequence comes from Candidatus Woesearchaeota archaeon, assembly GCA_964619355.1. Taxonomy (GTDB): domain Archaea; phylum Nanobdellota; class Nanobdellia; order SCGC-AAA011-G17; family PNOQ01; genus CAYFNK01. The sequence goes on along the minus strand of CAZUEV010000105.1, from coordinate 1,146 downwards.
GAAACCTCCAAGACAAAATAGTCCTCCTCAAACTTTTCGGAATAATCAAACAAGGCAAAATCTCAGACATCAGATTCCAAGAAATACAAGAATATCTAGAGAAAATTCCAGTCTACTCCTTCCTAAAAAATACTTCCAAACTTGAAATAGAAAAACAAGACCTACAAATAAAATTCGAAACAGACCAAGACAAAGAAAACATCGAAGAACTCTTAAAAGAAAATTACAAAAAAGAAAATCCTTCAGAATTAAATAAATTAATTCAACCATTAATAGAATCACTAAGTCTTGAAAAACAAGAAGACGAGAAATCCGCCACATTTGAATCAAGATTGTTATTAGGATTAGGAAAAATCCTAGAGGTTAATTTCGATGGAGATGTTTAAGGAAACTTTGTTTTTCAATCCTCAAAAAAAACTTATTTGTAATTTTTTTATTAATCAAATGAATTTTATCTGCTTGATTCAATAAAACTTTTGAAGAACAATTTTTAAAATAACAAATTTCAATTTCTTTATTTTTCTTTTTAACTCTTTTTAACAATTCCGTGAAATCTCCATCCCCAGATATTAAAATAATCTTATCAAATTTATCATTATAACAATCTTCAATCATATCTAAAGCCAAATAAATATCATCTCCTTTAATCGTGTGATATTCTTCCCCTAAAATATTTAAACGAGATTTTCTTGTGCATAAACTAACTTTACAGATAGGAATTTTGTGTAATCTATCAAACAGCTTTTTTTGTTTAGCCCATATTTTATCATTTATTTTCTTTTTTATATGGGCATTATAATAATATATTTTAATTATCTCATCTTGCCCACATAAATATTTGATATAATTTTCAAAATCAAAATTTAAATCACTAAAATTTTTATTAAGCGAAGTTAAACCTCCATAAAAATTCGCACCATCAACATAAATAAAAACTCTTTTTACCATTTAAAAAAATTCCCAGTGTTCAACACAACTGGGATACATAGCAGGATGTCCTAAGACTTAAGGCAATCCCTGTTACCTTGCTATTTTGAGTAAGAAATATTATTTAAGTCTTTCGCAAAGCCAAAATTATCTCAATCATTAAATATTTAAATTAAATTTGTGTTCTTACATTGTAAAATATTGAAAGATATTTTTATA
>CAZUEV010000104.1:0-1627 GCA_964619355.1 Candidatus Woesearchaeota archaeon | reverse complement strand
ATGCAAACAAAATTAAGTGAAGATTCGAAAGAAATGTTTAATGCCATTGATCAAGCTAAAAAACAAAGAGAAATTTCTATAGCTGAGTTCTTCACGAAGAATAAACATTTGCTTGGTTTCGATAACCCTTTGAAATCTCTTTCTACAACAATAAAAGAGGGTGTTGATAATGCTTTAGATGCTTGTGATGAAGCTGGTATTCTACCAGATTTAAAAATAGACATAAATCACGTTTCTGAAGGAAGATTCTCTGTTATAATTGAGGATAATGGTCCTGGAATAGTTAAACAACAAATTCCAAAAATATTTGGTAAATTACTATATGGTTCTAAGTTTCATAAATTGTCTCAAACTAGGGGTCAACAGGGTATTGGAATTTCTGCTGCTGCATTATATGGTCAATTGACTACTGGTAAACCTGTTAAGATTACTTCTAAAATTGGAAAGGGGATGCCTGCCCATTATTATGAACTTCATATTGATACATCAAAAAACGAGCCAGAAATTAGTAAAGATATTGAAGTAGATTGGAATGGCGATCATGGAACAAAAGTAGAACTTCAGATGGAAGGAAAATATCAAAAAGGTAAAAGATCTGTTTCAGAATATTTAAAACAAACTGCAATTTCTAACCCTCATGTTAATTTGAGTTTCAAGGAACCTGATGGAACAAAGACTGATTATTTGAGAGTAACTAAGACATTACCAGTCAAACCAAAGGAAATTAAACCTCATCCGGATGGTATTGAATTGGGAATCCTTATTGATATGTTAAAGAGATCTAATTCAAGAACTCTTCAAGGATTTTTATCCAGTGAATTTTCAAGAGTTAGTTCTAAGACTGCTAAAGAACTTTGTGAGAAGTCAAATATTTATCCCAATGCTAGACCAAGTAGAATAGCAAAACAGGAAGCAGATAATTTGCTCAAAACAATAAGGGAATTTAAATTTATGTCTCCTCCTACAGATTGTTTGAGTCCAATTGGGGCTAAATCTCTGGAGAGTGGACTTAAGAAAGAAGTTGATGCTGAATTTTATACATCTGTTACAAGGCCAGCTTCCGTTTATAGGGGCAATCCGTTTATGATTGAAGCTGCTGTTGCTTATGGTGGTTCTTTAAGTAGGGAATCTCCTGTTGAGCTGATTAGATTTGCAAATAAAGTTCCTTTGCAATTTCAACAAGCTGCATGTGCAATAACGAGAAGTGTTTCTAAAACTTCCTGGAAACAGTATGGACTTCACCAATCTGGATCGAATATTCCAATTGGTCCTGCAATTATTGTTGTTCATATTGCATCTGTTTGGGTACCTTTCACTTCAGAAAGCAAAGAAGCTATTGCACATTATCCAGAAATAATTAAGGAAATAAAGCTTGCAGTTCAAGAATGTGGAAGACAATTGAATAAGTTTGTAAGAAAACAACATAAAGTAAAAGATGAAGCAAAGAAAAAATCTTATTTGGAAAAATATGTTCCAGTTATAGGTGAAGCCTTGAAAGAAATTTTAAATTTAAAAGAAAGTGATGAAAAAAGAACTGTAAATAATTTGAAAGTTGTTTTGGAGAAGTCTAGGCAAAAATGAAACAAACTGTTAAACAGATTAAGGAAACTGCAACGAAGGTTTATGA
>CAZUEV010000103.1:0-1719 GCA_964619355.1 Candidatus Woesearchaeota archaeon | reverse complement strand
CATAACAATAAATTCTCTTTAATACTTATTTAAAGGTTTTGGTAAAAAAAATAAAGACTACTGGTTACAAATATGGCATTTCTAAAAATCACAAGCTGTGTAGACACAGGTGGATTAAAGTTAGTGGACCCATAAATATGGGTGATGGAGAATTCGGGCAAAAGTTAAGATGTTATGTTTGTGGAAAAACTAAAACAAGGATTTCTTGAGAATAAAAATTGATGATAAAAAATTGGTTTAATGCTACTCCACCGACACTTCCAGCCAAGAAAGTATGACCAAAGACCAATAGTAAAGTAATGTTAGAAGTCCGCAGGACTTCTAAAAGAAGAGCTAGCTATTAAAGTTCGGGGAAAATACTTCTGGTTGACTGGAAGTATCATACTTGAATATGCGTTTCATTTACTTCTTTTACTTCATTTACATTACTATTTGAAGTATTTGAAGCTATTGAAGTATTTGTTTTATCTGAAGTATTTGTAATGATTTCATCATAACTTGGTATTTCAAAAGTTGGAGAATCTATAAATTGATAATAAAAAATTTGTTTGGGTATTCCTTCCACATTTCAGATCTTTTGTTAAAAAAGCCATAATTAGTTAATTTATCTAAGTTTGTTCTTAAAGCCCTATCACTCATAAAAGTAATTTTTGCTATTATATCATTTACCGTAAAATCAGAGAGATTATTTGATCTAATAACCTCTAAAATCTTTCTTTGATTGTGACTAATTGGAATTAGGTTTTTGTTATTTATTGTTTTGGCAAAACAAACTCTGGCCAATTCATAATCTTCTTTAGTTGCCAAAAAATATTCATATGACTCATCCCTATCTCTTTGATATTGATACAATGAACAGCTGGATTTTATATAATCTAAAAATCTTGGATAATTAGTCCTCATTATGTGGTGCTCAGTTGGAAAATGTTTTGCTATTTTATCTGCAAAGGGGATTTTTACCTTAACTCTTTTAAGAAGGTATAATGAATTAGTGACTTCAGGATCATATTCCATCGATATTCCATTTTTTGCGAATTCACTTTGCCTAAGCATTATTGCTTTTGTTTGATTTACTGATTCATCTAACTCTATGTTTGGTAATCTCCTTAAATTTTCATTTTTGGGGTCCGCTTCTGCAGAAGTAATAATTATAACTGGTTTCCCCCTTATCTCAATATCAACAGCTTTTTGGTTTATTATGATTGTAGAGGTTGCATTTCCTGAAGATAACATAACCTTGAAAACATCTTCATTTAAGACGGCATTTGAGACATCTTCTCCATAAAAAGTCTTTTTATCCCATGTCCATTCTGGATCAAACTTTGCATTCTTCCAATATGCAAATACTTTTTTTGTTATTCTCCTCCTCTTAATCGTTTCCTCTTTAGGAAGGATATCTAAAGTATTTGAGGTAACATAATCTTTTCCAACTCCAGAACTTCCACCCACTAATAAATTATAACTCGCTTTTTCACAAGGGTTTTCCACATTCCTCCCATTTGCAACTAAAAGAATAACTTTCCTAGCATCCCCCTCACCAACAACTTTTTTATCGGTTTCATCCAAAAGAATATTAATTAGTTTGGGGTGTTCTAAGAGGGCATCATCAATTGGAATCCAGTCATCCATCTTCTATAACAACCCCATGATAAGGCACAATTTTAATCTTCTCAAATTCTTTTAGAATGAACAAAATTTCCCATGATTCTTTTTTAGTTA
>CAZUEV010000102.1:0-1776 GCA_964619355.1 Candidatus Woesearchaeota archaeon | reverse complement strand
AACGCCGAGACTGGGATTTGAACCCAGGTACCCTTTCAGGTCAAGCTTTCCAGGCCTACACACCATAAAGATTTTATCTTATATGATTTTGTGCAATAACCGGACTATGCGATCTCGGCATAAGAAAATGCCATCAAATTAATTTATAAAGCTTACTCATTTTGATAGAATGATTAAATCCAATAATACCTCTATAATTTTTCAAGCTATTCTTTCTGTATATAATCAAAATAAAAACCTTGCTCCATCGTATATTTTTGGGAGTATAATTATAGATAGCTGAATGAATATTAAATCTCAACAAACTATCCTTAATCTGCTTTAGCCCACTCTCATTAACAGAATTTATTTTAATTTGACATCTAGATAAATTAACATGGGCTTCTGCGTCAAAAAAAGACCGTAACCATTCAATTTCATCATTCTTACTTTCAAATAAATTAAAAGGAATTTCCCAATCCCTAGTTCCAAAATTGCAAATGTTAATCAAATCTTCACAAATAACTTTAGACGATAATGAAATAGTAAAAAAATTATTATTCTTTCTAATCAATGGTTTTTTATTATAAACTTCAACAATAGATTCAACTAATGGATTAATTAAAGACTCATGATCTGGAAATAACCTCAACAAAAATCTTGACATAGAAATATTACCATCTCCAGCAATAAATCCACAAAGTCTAGATTTAAGTTTAAAATTATGATTTATACTTTTTCTCTGATTTTCATGTATCTCCTGCCATCTTGGTGAATCCATAAACTAATCAAAGGAAAAACATTTAAAAATAAATCCACTGTCCATGTCAAGAACAAGAATTAATCCAATAACTCAATTTCAATATTAACTTTCTCAGGAATAGGAACTCTCATAACCAATCTTAAAGCACGCTCATCAACACCCAGATCAATTAGCCTCTTATGAATCCTCATCTCATAATTTTCCCAGGAAGCCTTACCTTCACCATCTGGACTTCTCCTAGTAGTCAACTTCAACTTCTTAGTAGGTAATGGTATTGGTCCTCTAACTTCAACCTTTGTTTTTTTAGCAATATCAACTATAGAATCGCATATCTGATTAAGCTTATCTATCTCGGTACTTGCCAAATTTACTCTTGCTTTTTTCATCTTTAAAGTGCAATTTCAACAGTTTAAAAGGTTTTCTAACTCCTAACACCTGGAAGAATTTTACCCTCAGAACTACAAACCTTTTCTAAACTATTACCTTTGTATTTTTTCTTTTCTGCTTGCTCTACGCTAAGTACAATCTGGCCACAATCTTTTGGACAAATAGTCTCACCTTCATTTTTGTCAAAACCATATATGCAATCTTTACAATCACATGTAGCATATCCTTCAAATCCTGGAGATTGCATAGGAGTTGCATGTCCACAAACAAAATAATATTCAGTAGCCATTTTAAATAAAAAGAATAAAAAGAGAAGGTTTAAGCCTTCTTAATTAAATCCATACACATTCCAGCAGCTACAGTATTACCTGCATCTCTGATTGCGAATCTAGACATCTGTGGAATTTCAGACTGCTTCTCCAAAACCAAAGGCTTTGTAGGTTCAACTTGAACAATAGCTACATCTCCATTCTTCAACATATCAGGATTCTCTGCAATAGTTTCACCAGTTGCTGGATTAACAGTTTTCAACAACTTTGTAAACTTACATGCTACCTGACTTGTATGTATGTGGAATACAGGAGTGTATCCAACAGTCAAAACAGATGGATGATTCAAAACAACTATCTGTGCTGTGAATTCTTTAA
>CAZUEV010000101.1:0-1786 GCA_964619355.1 Candidatus Woesearchaeota archaeon | reverse complement strand
TAGAGCACTTCCCTCCTAAGGAAGGGGTCGAGGGTTCAAATCCCTTCCGGAGCGTTTGGAAATCTTTAAATATGTGTAATTTAACGTTTTGATTAGAGGTTGATAGATTGCAGATAAATATTGAAAAGAAGCATTTGGGGTATTTTTGTTTATTTTTAGTTCTAGTTGGTGGTTTGGTTGTTTTTGCGGATGGACTTAATAATAATCCCGGACATCCTTGGCAATCCATAAATGAATTGATGGACCCAACAACTATTTGTACTGCCGAAAATGGTTTATGTGGTTCTGGTGGAGGGGATAGTTATTGGAGTCAAGATGGCAGTGATATTTATTATGATTCTGGTGAGGTTAAGGTGATTGATGGAAATGGATTTGAAATTATTAGTCCTAATCCAAACTTAGCCTTAACTTTTTCTAATCCTTCTACAGGTAAAAGATGGCAATGGTCTTATAGGGGAGGAGATGATACTTTTGGTGCGTATTATCACAATAGTTATAATTGGGGTGTTCGACCACATATTGAACTTACTGCCCATGCTATAGAGCTAGTGAAACCAGTTACAGGTACAGCAATCTTTCAAGATGGAGTTCAATTTGATATTGGGGAGGAATATACTGCAAGTAACGATGTTGTGCCAGAAATGTATTATGCTGGGGATTGCGAATCTCAATATCATAGGGGAAGAATTCAAGTTATGCAGAGAACTAATGATCCCAATGAGATGGACTCCTTATGTTTCTGTAGTGGAAATGATAATGGCGATTATAGATGGTATTGTCTTGAACCCTAATCTTGTTGGTTTGCAGATAACTTTTTAAGCTTCTAATTTATTTTATTGTTATGAAAAAAAGAGGAGTATCTCCGTTGATTATTAGTGTAATTTTAATAGGTTTTACTTTTGTTTTGTTTATTACTTTTTTTTCTTGGAGTAGTACCTTAACTCAAAGTAGTTTTAATGATATTGATTTTAGTCCTAGTTTAGTAGATTTTAATGTTAAGTGGAGTGAAGAAACTTATAATGACTGTGAAGAAACTAAAAATAATTATTGTTATGTTTTATTAGTTGAAAATGAAGAGGGATTTGATGTTAATTATAGGGTTGTAACTAGGTCTTCTAAGGATATTGAGGTTGATGAAGGTTATAGTTTAGGAGCTTACGAATCTAATTTGTTTATAGTTCACTACGACAACTCTCTAGGTAAAGATATTAATGCAGTGGTTGAAGCTATGTCTTAATTTCTAGCTTCTTGTTTGTATCCAATGCATCAAGTAATTTTCTTCCTATTTCTGAGTGTTTGTGTACTCTAATTTGTCCTTTGTTTGAAATTATTGCAGCAAAAAGGAAACTATCTTCAAGTTCAAATTCTGCGTTGTCGTTTGCTTGATGGTTTGAGAACTCAAAGAGTAAATATTTCTTTGTTTCAGAAACATTATACTTTGTTGATTCTCTTTTTTCTTCAAGCTCTTTTACCGAAAGTTTTATTCCTAAACTTTTTTCTATTTGGTCAATTCTTTTACCTGCAGTTCCAATTATTGCTGGAATGTCTCTTTTTGGAACATATAGATTTGCTCTTGTTTGAGAAATTAACTCTATCTGTGCTTTGTTTGAGTATTTTCTTATTTCTCTCATCAATTGTTTTTCTGCAAGTTCTATTGTTGGAGATTTTTCAGTTGATACAGGAATAACAACAGTTTGTTCTCCATAAGAGTAAATTTCATATGAGGGTTTATTTTCAATGAAATCATATACTTCTATAACTGGTCTTGCCAAGTCTGATTCAGTCA
>CAZUEV010000100.1:0-1793 GCA_964619355.1 Candidatus Woesearchaeota archaeon | reverse complement strand
AAAATAATAAGAAATGTAACATCCATAAAAGGAGCATTCTTAATTGGATTTGTTGTAAGTATTTTCCTTCTACCATGTACTTCGGGACCATACATTGTAATTCTTGGGTTGCTCTCAGAAGTTGCAACAAGAAGCTACGCAATAAGTTTACTATTAATATATAATCTAATATTTATTTTACCAATGGTTGGAATTACTTTGGCAGTTTATTTTGGTTTAACTACAACAGAAAAGGCCGAAGAATGGAGACAAAAGAGATTAAAATCACTACACCTCCTAGCAGGCTTAATTTTAATTATATTAGGAATATTTATGTTCATAGCAATGAATAATGGTTGGATATAATTATTTTTCTTTAACATGTTTTATTCTTTTTTCATCATCTAAAGGATCTTCTTTTTTGAACCCACACTCCTTACAAGAATAAACCATATATAAACCATCTTCAAATCTGTGTTGGCCAATATGTAATTTACTTCCACAGTCAGGACAATTTTCTAATTCTTTCATTTAGATACAAGACCCCAGACTATCTTCAAAAATCCAGCAACAAAAAGCACAATAGCAAAGAAGTGCTCAATATCAAGAATTCTAGTCCAAAGTAAATAACCAAACAAAATAGAAACAAGTCCACCAAAAATCAATCCAGACTTAGCAAAACTCTTTTTTCTTCTTCTTCTTTTTACCATACTGCAAAAATAATATTTATTGTTTAAAAAACTATTGATTTATAAGGATAAGTTTACAATTATTAACTATGCCAATTAACGCAAAACCAGAGTACCTAAAATTAGAATTAGAATATCCTTTAGCTAGAACTTCAGAAGAAAAACTAAGAATTCTCCAAAAAATGCTTCAGACTGCACCTTCACACAAAGGAGCAGAAAAACTAAGAAATGGTATCAAACAAAAAATTTCAAAATACAAAAAAATTCTAGAAAAAGAAAAGAAATCAAAAAAAGGAAGTAAAGGATTTTCAATAAAGAAAGAAGGTGCGGCACAGGTAACAATTATCGGAGTAACAAATTCTGGAAAATCAACTTTATTATCAAGAATAACAAATGCTAAACCAAAAATAGCAGATTACAAGTTTACAACAAAAAAACCAGAAGTAGGAACAATGAATTACAAGGGAATAATTGTACAGGTAATAGAAATACCGGCAATTACGAAAAATTCTATAGAAAAAGAACATGGACCTGCATTTTGGGGAATAACAAGAGATTCTGATTTAATAATAATTACAGATAAAGACACACAACTAATAAAAAAAGAACTTGAAGATGCAGACATAGAAAATAAAAAAATTACAATAAATCCAGATGTAGATTCTGAAAAAATAAAAAGTTTGGTTTGGAAGAATCTTAACCTAATTTACGTTTATACAAAATCTCCTGGAAAAGAAAAAGATCAACCACCAGTAGCACTTCCAAAAAAATCAACAGTCAGAGATCTAACACTAAAAGTACACAAAGATTTCTTGAAAAACTTCGATTACGCAAAAGTCTGGGGACCTTCAGCAAAACATCCTGCAATGAGAGTTGGACTTAATCATAAATTGAAAGAAGAAGATGTTATAGAGATCCATACTAAATAAGTTAAGCCTTAGCCAAACTCCACATAAGTTCAAAAAAAGTTTTATAAGTTTCTGCAAAACTAGAATCCTTTATTAATAATCCATAAGGCTCCTTGCCATACGAAACGAGAAAGAAATAATCATTCAAAACACCATACTCTGTTTTTGTTTTAACATTCAAATATCTAACTTTAGTTAATTGCATTTTTTTTCTTGG
>CAZUEV010000099.1:0-1836 GCA_964619355.1 Candidatus Woesearchaeota archaeon | reverse complement strand
CACTTAATTCTCTTGCATAAACGTTGTAATTTGGCATTCCCCACATCAGAGTTCCTATCAAAAGAACTAAGATAACAAATATAGAAATTGCTGCTTTTTTTTGCTTCCTTCCACCAATTATTATGTCACCTTCCATTTTTACCTCCTTAATTTTATTTTAAAGTATTAAAACATAGGTACTAATTAGAATATAAAAAACTAACTAAAATTATGTATCGACAAACTCTTCTATTTTTCCACGTTCCCTTAGAAATTCAACACCCTCTCTATTTTTTGCTCTTAATATTTCTAAAACCCCATCAGGAATGTCTCTTCTTTCTATTGGTGTTTGTTTAATATCACATTCATCTTGATTTCTCTCAAAATGCTTTATCATTGGAGTTCCGTTTTCTAAACTATAAATATCGATTATAAGAGTCTCGCCATTTGCATCATTGTATGTAACAACTTCACAAATATTTCCCTTATTATATCTTATTTCGTTCTTTGGTATTTCCATTCTTCTAAGTTTATTTTGGAAGTCAGATAATACTTATAAACATTATCTTTGAATATCAATTCTTAAAATATAGAACACAAAAATTAACAATTAGTTAATCTTTTAAGTTTTTTGCAATTCCAATTATCTACAATGATTTGTGATTATTTCCAAAAAAGGAAAATCCACCAAACTGAAACAGATGCTTGCACATACAAGGATCCTGAAGGACTAACACCGCCCTGCAAGGATGGAAATCTGTTAAATTGTCCTTTTCAAAATGAAAGAATGACTGATTTGAGAGGGGAATTGAGTGATTTGCACGGAAGTTTCAACACAAAAGACGTTGTTAGAAGGAGTGAAATTCTTGGTGTACTCTATACATTAGAATATAGATTGGGAAATATAAGCTAGAAAAACTTTTAAACTCTAAATTTTAAAAAGAAAATATGGCAAATAAAAAAGACGTAAATCTAAACATTAATTTCCCTGGAAGCAAAAAGAAAAAAGTCAAGAAAGATAAATGTTGCAGTGTCAACAAAGACTATCGTGGACCTGGAATGTACTGCCTGGGAGTTATCGGAGCAGCGATTTACTACATTGGCTCAACAACTGGTTTCTGGATGGGCGTTCTTGGAGTTTTGAAAGCTTTAGTATGGCCAGCATTTTTGGTTTATGAGTTACTAATGTTTTTGGGAGTTTAAATTACTCCAATGGTAAGGAAAGAATCAATAGTGATACCAAGGAAGGCTATGTACGGGATAGCGCCAGCAATTGGAATAATTGGTTTATTAATTTCAAAAAAACAACCAGGACCATTATTATTATTTTTAATTGGAATTAGTGCAGGAATAGTTATTTGTAGGGGATTTTTAAAAAATGAAAAAACAAAATAAGAACAAAACAAAGGGACAAGTTATGGCGATAGCAGGTTTATTTATGATTTTGGTTAATACCTTAACATATATTATTAGAGATAGTAATCAGTTTACAGTAGGAACTATTGGGCTATTATTTTTAATAATTGGAATAAACATTTCTAAGAGAAAATAAAACTAAATGTTCCAGAACACTTATAAATTTCAATAGACTACCCAACCTATGGTAAATGACCTAGAAAAAATTGCAGCAGTCGTTGATTCATTCAAAGGACACGAAGAACCATCTGAAGTTGTAAATTTAACATACAAAGAAAGGGTATGCGAATCAAACTACGATGTTTCAAGTGATAACTCAAGTGAATGTTATTGCATCTGTAGCGATTGTGATTGTACTGGTAATTTTTGCGACGATTGTTAATTTTCTTTTTCTATTAACAACAATTGTGCAAAATTAGAATAAGCAGAGTACAAAAGAAC
>CAZUEV010000098.1:0-1865 GCA_964619355.1 Candidatus Woesearchaeota archaeon | reverse complement strand
GAAAATTGGAGGAAAGAAAATGGGAAAGATAGGCTTAGTATCAGCCAAATATATAGTTCATGCTCAAATAATTGTAGAAGGCGTTGTAGAGAGACCAGACATAGTTGGTGCCATTTTTGGCCAAACAGAGGGTCTTTTGGGCTCTGATTTAGAGCTTAGAGAACTTCAAAGAAACGGTAAAATTGGTAGAATAGAAATTAATGTAGAAACCAAAGACGGTAAGACTTCTGGTGAGATTGTTATTCCATCTAGTTTGGATAAGACTGAAACTGCATTGATTGCCGCTATTTTAGAGACTATTGAAAAAATTGGTCCTTGTACTGCAAAAGTTTCTTCGAAAGGTATTGAGGATGTAAGAACTACAAAAAGAGATCAAATTGTTGAAAGGGCTAAAGAACTGTTAAAAGATTTAACGTATAATGTTTTGCCTGATTCTTTGGAAATGACTGAGAAAGTTGCGGATTCTGTTAGACTAATGGAAATAGTTTCTTATGGAAAGGACAAGCTTGCAGCTGGACCAATGATTAAGGATTCTGATGAAATTATTGTTGTTGAAGGAAGAGCAGATGTTATCAATCTTTTGAAAAATGGAATAAAGAATTGTATTGCTATGAATGGAACTTCTGTACCAACTACCATAAAGGAGCTGTGTAAAATTAAAACTGTAACAGCTTTTGTTGATGGAGATAGGGGCGGAGATTTAATCATAAAGGATTTGATAAGCAATACTGAAGTTGACTTTATTGCTAAAGCTTTAGATGGAAAAGAAGTTGAAGAGATTACTAAAAAGGAAATTAATAAAGCTCTAAGAAGTAAAATATCTGTTGAACAAGTTAAATTAGATCTGAACAAGAAAAGAACTCCTGTTAGGACTCAAAGTGTAAGAAAAACTGATTCTAGAGTATCAGATTCTAGACCACGGCCTGCACCAGTAAGGAGACCAATACAACCTAGAGTTAGAAAAATAAGAATGTCTAAGAAAGAAGGAGAAAAGTATAAAGAGATGTTGGATGAATTAGTTGGAACAAGAGGAGCTTATATTTTGGATAAGGAATTAAATATTCTTGGTAAAGTTCCAACTTCCGAATTATCTACTACTCTTAGAAACTTGGGTTCTGGTATTCATGCAATTGTTTTTGATGGTACTCTCGATATGGATGTTTTGAAAATCGCCGAGAGAGTTAAGGTTAAATATATTGTTGCGATGGATTCTAAAGTTAATCCTAAGATGTCGAAGTTAGATATAATTACAAAGGCTAACTTTGCTTAATCCGAAACAAATATAAACAAAAAAATAAAAGTTTGATTATGAAAAAGAGGTGGTCATTTTCAAAAGTAGTTCCTTTGGTTCTATTAGTTTTATTTTTATTATTTGTTTTTTATCTTTTTAGAATAACTGATTGTGGATATGATGAAAATTGTTTTGATGAGAAATTTTCTGAATGTGAAAGGGCAGTATATCTAACTGAAGATGAAGGAAATTTATTTGAGTATAAAATAACTGGCAACAGTAATGAAGGTTGTATTGTTGAAGTTAGTGTTGTTGAAGTTAGTTCTGATGCAGATACAGAGGTTAAAAACCTATTTAATGGGAAATCTATGACTTGTACTGTTCCCAATAACCAAGAATTTACTGTTGATGCATTAAGTTATTGTACTGGTCCTTTAAAGGAAGCTATGTACGAATTAATAATACAGAAAATGTATAATGTTCTAGCTCAAAGTTTGGGCGATATAATTCATGAGCTAAGATAAATAAGTGTAGGCGTGTCCTAAGTTCGAAAAAGAAATTAATCATTGGTTGAATCTCAACTTTTCCTCCTCTCTACTTATCATAAGCGCCAATGTAAAAGATTAAAGCTGCT
>CAZUEV010000097.1:0-1957 GCA_964619355.1 Candidatus Woesearchaeota archaeon | reverse complement strand
GCAAAATTATCCAATCAATAAAAGAGAAAAAAGAAATAAATGTACCAACTAAAGAGAAGATAAGAAATTATATCAACAGTTTAGATATCGCAGAAGCTATAGAAAAAATAATTAGATATAACACACCACCGAGCAAAATATATAATGTATGTGGAATTGAAAGGACAGACACAAGAGATTTAATTAAACTATTTGAGTTAAAAAGTGGTCATACTCTTAAAAAAGTATTTAACGACATTGAAGATGAAAATATCGTAGTTGGCAATACAACACTAATTGAAAATGAATTAAATTTTAAACCAAAAATTAAATTAGAAAAGGGAGTAATTAAAATTTTAAAAAATGAAAAACTTTTATAGAGATAAAGATATATTGATCACTGGCGGTGCCGGATCAGTAGGTTCAACCATAGTAAAAGAACTAACAAAATATGATCCCAAAAGAATAAGAATTTTAGATTTAAGTGAAAACTCACTATTTCATTTACAGCATTCGTTAAAAAATCATAAAAACATAAGATACTTTGTTGGAAGCATAAATGATAAAGAAAAAATAAAATTGGCAACAAAAGGGGTAGATTTAATTTTCCATTGTGCAGCATTAAAACATGTTCCCTCATGCGAGTATAACTCATTTGAAGCAGTAAACACAAACATAATTGGTTTAATGAACTTGATAACTGCTACAAAAGAACAGAATGTAGGCAAGTTTATTTATATAAGCACAGATAAGGCAGTAAACCCTCACAACATAATGGGCACAACCAAACTTTTGGGAGAAAAACTGATTGCAAATGCATGGATGGGTGAAACAACTACAAAATTCGCAACAGTACGTTTCGGAAATGTATTGAATTCCAATGGGTCAGTAATTCCACTATGGAAAAAACAAATAAAAAATGGTTCATCTATTACAATAACAGATCCAACAATGACAAGATTTTTCATGACTTTAAAAGAAGCAGCAAATTTAGTATTAAAGGTTGCCAAAGAAACTGAAGGAAGAGAAACCCACATATTAAAAATGAGATCATTAAATATAAATGACTTAGCAGAATCTTTATTGGAACTCACAAACAGCAAAATAAGACCAACAATAATTGGAAAAAGACCGGGAGAAAAACCATATGAATTACTTATGACTCAAGAAGAAGCTACCACTGCAGAAAATAATGAAAAAACTTTCAAGATAGCTAATGATGTAGATATATGGACCCCTCACAGAATGGAATCGAGTGGAAACTCTTTAGTCCCAGTTAATACAAGTCTTTATGACTCTAGAAAATCCAACTTCTTATCAAAAGAAGAAATAAAAACATTACTAATAACGGAAGGAATTGTAAAAAATGAGTAATGTTGAATTATTAGTTTTAACAAGAGATCAACCCAGACATATATTTTTTGCAGATAAACTAACAGAATCATTCCGTTCTTCGAAAGTAATTATAGAAAAATCACCAAGTCCAACCAATCTGGGAAAAGATCTTAAGGAATTTCAAGTGGTAGAAAAATCATTTTTTCCTGACTCTCACAAATTACAAGGCAATTTAGATGAAAGAATAGCTAAAGTTATAGAAAATGGAGAAATAAATGAACCAGAAGTAATAAACTTTATGACAAACATGGATCCATACTTTCTTGCAGTATTTGGAACTTCTATACTAAAAAACCCATTAATAGAAAGCTTTCCACACCATAGAATACTAAATTTTCACGCAGGGCTTTCTCCATATTATAGGGGAGTCGTTAGCAATTTATGGGCAATACATAACGAAGAACCAGAGTATATTGGCGTAACTATTCATTATCTTGATACTGGAATAGATACTGGCAATATAATTGTTCAAGGAAGACCTATCCTCGAAGAAGCAGATACTACCCATACAATTGGATGCAAGTGCGTAACCCTTGGGACTGATTTAATGATATCAACGATAAAGAAATACAAAAGAGAAGGA
>CAZUEV010000096.1:0-2000 GCA_964619355.1 Candidatus Woesearchaeota archaeon | reverse complement strand
ACAATCCAGGAGTTGTAGCCATTGATGCATGACCAGCACCAGCAATAGCAATTAAAGCGCTCCTCAATTTTTCTTCAAAACCACCTTGACTAGCTCTAACATCAATAAGCTCTCTAAGTGCCCCAGAATCTTTATATGTTATTTGAGCTGCACCCCAAACAAAAGCATCAGGACCAATATGCAAACCTCCAGGAGTAGTATGCTCCGGTCCAACATTTAGAACAGTAACCTTTGGATCTATAACCTGAACCATCCAAAAGCGAATACATTTTTGTTTATAAAAATATATCAAATAACAAATATAGTTGTTATGACAAGCTTTATTAAACAAGTAATTTTAGTTTTTAACATGAACACAGAAAAAATAAGACAGGATTTTCCAATTCTAAAAAAAGGAATATACCTAGATACAGCATGCATGTCTCTGAAACCAACACAGGTAATAAACAAAATAAATGAATACTATAATGAATACCCTTCTTGTGGTGGAAGAAGCATACACAAACTAGGAATGAAAGTAGATAAAGAAGTTACAGAAGCAAGACACCAAATAAAAAAATTCATAGGAGCAAAAAGCTCAAACGAAGTAATATTCACAAAAAACACAACAGAAGCCATAAATTTAGTAGCAAATTCTTTCAAATTCAATAAAGTTCTCACAACGGATAGGGAACACAATTCAAACCTTCTACCTTGGCAAGATAAAAATCACGAAGTAATAAAGTCAAAAGAAGATTTCACATTCAATTTAGAATTATTCCAAGAAAAAATAAAAGATTTTGATCTAATAAGCTTTGTACACACTTCAAACCTAGATGGATACACATTACCAATAAAAGAAATAATAAAAATCGCACATGAAAATAACACAAAAGTATTCTTAGATGCAGCACAATCAATTCCACACCAAGAAGTAGACGTAAAAAAATTAGATGTAGACTTCTTAGCTTTCTCGGGACACAAAATGTTAGGGCCTACAGGAACTGGAGTGCTTTACGCAAAAGAAGAATTGCTAAATGAAATGAATCCATTCATGAAAGGTGGAGAAACAGTATATGATTCAACGTACACAGAACATAAAATAGAAAAATTACCAGCAAAATTCGAAGCAGGTCTACAAAATTATGCAGGAATAATTGGATTGGGAGAAGCAATAAGATATCTAAAAAAAATAGGAATTGAAGATATAAAAGATCATGAAATCAAATTGGTAAAAGCAATTGACACAGAAGGAATAAGACAAATTGGATACACAGGAGAAAGAGGAATATTCAATTTTATAATTCCAAATTTGAATGCACATGAAGTAGCTTCCATTTTAAACTCATCAAAAGATATAATGATTAGAAGTGGCATGCATTGCGTACATTCATGGTACAACGCAAACAAAATAGAACCAAGCGCAAGAGCAAGTTTCTATATATACAATACTTTAGAAGAAGTTAAGATTTTTAATGAAGAATTAAAGAAAATAATACAATTAGCTAAATAGTAAAATTTAAATACTAATTTTTTAAAAGTTAAACTATGTCAGAAAAGATATTCTACATATTAATGGTAATCTTCGGAGCAATAATATGGACTTTAATTTCTCTTTGGTTTCTTAGGAAATCTTTCAAAAATTACTCTCCAACCGGTGAAAATGACGCCAAAAAGAAAAACAAGTAAACTAAATAACAAAAATCTATTTCTAAAAAACTCAAAAGGAAAATTTTGGATTAATTTAGAACTAGAAGGAAAAGTCCAACCATTAGAACCAAAGAAAACCAAATGAAAATAATAAAAGAACTTTTCAAAAAATAAAGCAAATAAAACTAACAAACCAAAAATAACAAATAAATAAAATCCCACTTTCTTAGAACTAATTTTAGATCTCTGCCTAATAAAAATAATAAACAGAACAAAATTCAAAAATAAAGAAAAAATTCCAACACTTTTAACATCCTCCATATGTTCTTGTTCATCTAAAGTATAGTCTTCAGACAACTCTCCAGTCAAAT
>CAZUEV010000095.1:0-2052 GCA_964619355.1 Candidatus Woesearchaeota archaeon | reverse complement strand
TCTTTTCTTTTTTTAAGTTCTTCAAATTTCTTTTGTTTATCAGATAATAATTTTAAAATTTCTTCATATTTGCCAGAATCTTTAACTAATGAATCTTTTTGTTCTTCGGCGATTTCTAACTCATCTTTTAATTCGTCAAATGTTTCTTTAAGAGCCTCAGCTTCTTTTTTGCTATCTTTTGCTATCTTTTTAATTTTCTTCAATGATTTAGTGGCTGATGCTTCAGCAGAACCAACTAGTACTTCTTCAACCATATCTTTTAACTTATTTTTTGATGGACTATCTCCCAAAATTGCCATCTGAGATTGTCGTATAAATGTTGTATTTTCAAAAACTTTCTGTTCATCAAACCCAAAATGTTTCTTAATATATTCATGAATTGTATTAATCACTGTAGAAATCTCAGACTTTCCAGATTTTGTAATTTTTATAAGTTTTTTCTTAGTATTCTTATAATCTGAAATTATTTGAAAAGTTTCTCCCTTGTCTGTTTTGTAAGTCAAAGCCAATTTACAAACATCTTTATTTGTCCAGCAAAAGAAAGGTTCTATTTTTGCATTAGTATATTTGAATAATGAAGCCAAAATTGCTTCAAGAATTGTACTTTTTCCTGCTTCATTTAAACCATTAATAAAATTTACACCTTTCTTGAAATTAATAGTTTTCTTTTTATCAAATTTTCCAAATCCTTCAATTTCAAGTTTTATTAATTCTGCCATATTATAACCTTTTATCTAAATGTCCGATTCCGATTCTTAAGGCATTTTCGAGCCTTTTCTTTCTATCGTCATCTTTTTCTTTTTTTATTTCTTGTTTAATTAATTTGATAAATTGCCCTCTAATAGTTTCATCTTCTTGTAAATTATCTGGAATATGTATTTTGTCTTCAATTTTAAGATAAAAATAATTAGAAGAGAACTCTTTTTCAAACAATTCTTTATCTAATTGAAATTCTAAAGAAGGACTTCCTTTTAAAATCAATCTTAAGATTTTATTTTCTCCTTTATTTTTTTGAAGAGTCTTTCTTATTTCAGAATCATTTTCTAATTTTGTGCAATCAATCTCAATATTATGAAATTCTCTAATTGCAGTTTTATGAGGTTTTACGGAAACTTTTCCATTATTGAAGGTAACAATTAAAACACCAGAATCAGATTTATTTTTAAAACTTAATCCTTCTGGAGAACCAGAATAAAAACATTTAACCTTAGATTTTACTTCCAATAAATCGTGAAAGTGCCCTAATGCAACATAGTCTAATCCTGAATTATCTATTTGGGTTTTTGTAATTGGGCGATAACTATATTCAGGATCATCATCTTTTTTTATATTGGTTGTTGAACCATGAATTAATCCTATTTTGAATTTGTCGTTTTTTTCTGCTTTAAATCCTTTTAGTGGTTCTTTAGAATTGTTTGTGTAAGCTAAACCATAAATCTCTAAATCTCCAATAGACTTTGATTCTAAATTATTACTATCAAAGATTGTAACATTTGAAGGGAAAGTATAATTAAACCATAAACTTTCTTTTTCATAAGGGTCATGATTACCAGTAATGATAAAAACAGGAATATTTTCTTCTTTTAATAGTTTCAATTCATCTATAACAAAACTTACAATGGACTTTGAAGGGTTTGCATCGTCAAATAAATCTCCTGCAATTAGCAGAGCATTTGCTTTTTCTTGAATTGTTAATTGAATTATGTTTGAGAAAACATCTTGACAATCTCTTCGATGTAATTTAGATTTTTTACCTAAAGATTTGAAAGTTAAACCTAAATGCAAATCTCCGGTATGGATTATTTTAACTTCTTTTCCCATATTAATATAAAGAAAAGAAGAACTTTATAACTCTTTCTTTTATAAATAGCTTTTGCAGAGCAAAAGACATTTTGTCCGTAGGACTTAGGAACCCCCCTATAAATTCTTTTTCGAAGAAAAAGGCTATCTGTCTCGAAGAGACTAAGGCGGCTACCCCTTTTAATAAATCTACACGACGATTGAATATAATTCTTGTTATGTGAGGGTAAAATTCTGAAAGAATTTTAAACG
>CAZUEV010000094.1:0-2086 GCA_964619355.1 Candidatus Woesearchaeota archaeon | reverse complement strand
CCACCCAAGACTACTAAAATACCAGACATTATAACAATTAAACAAGCAAATCAATTATTCTCAAATACCAAAAAGTTAAGCTATAGAGTTTTTTTTTTACTATATACAGTATGGGCCTTCGACTTGGTGAAGGAATTAATCTTAAGACTGGAGATATTGACTCAACAAATATGCGAGTACATATTCGGGAAGCTAAAGGTAATAAAGACCGATTTGTACCTCTTCCTGGAAAAACATTACAAGTTCTGAAAAACTTCTGGCGTGTTCACCGCCATCCTACCTATATATTCCCCAGTAGAAAAAGAGGACTGAAAAATGTTCATCTGGTTAATAGTCCATTAGATAAAAGTGGAGTCCAGACTACTATTAAAAAAGTAGTTGAGGAAATTGGAATTATGAAAAAAATTTCCTGCCATTCGTTACGACATAGTTTTGCAACCCATTTACTAGAAGCAGGCGTTGATCTTATTGAATTACAAAAAATATTGGGCCATGTAAGTATTTTATCAACAGCACGATATACCCATCTTACAGGCCAGAACAATTGTAATTCTTTAAAAAAAATAAATCATTTAATGAATGGCTTTGATGAAATTACATGGGGAGGTGTAAAATGATTTTACTTTCCTCAATAATAAATGAGTTTGAAGATAGATTTTTTGAAAAATATAAAAATGAAGTATTGAAAAGTCATAAAAAAGCACTTTGGACCATGAAAAGATGCAGAAATGAATATGCTGCTCAAATGCGGCTTAAATGTACCAATGAAGAATGTTCCAAGTACACATATATTCCACATTCATGTGGGCATAGAAACTGTCCACATTGTCAAAATCATGAAAGTCAACAATGGATAGAAAACCAGTTGAACAAACAACTACCGGCTCAATATTATCTTCTAACATTTACATTGCCTAAACAACTCAGGGCAATTGCCTGGTATCATCAAAAATTGATCTATTCATTATTATTTTCATGTGTTGCAGAAGTTCTTAAAACATTAGTTAAAAATGATAAAAAACTACAGGGTGATGCTGGATTTACAATGGTACTGCATACGAACTCAAGAGAACTTACTTATCATCCACATATACATGTTGTGATTCCTGGGGCCAGTATTAATAAAAAGACAAAAACATGGAAGGTAAAGTCTACTAAATATCTATTCAATCACGACAATTTAGCAAAAGTATTCAGAGCAAAATTACTAAAGGAGATTGTTGATGCTGGCCTGTATGTCCCTAAAACCTGTCCTAAAAAATGGGTGGTTGATTGTCAAAATGTTGGTAATGGAGATAAGGCATTAATTTACTTGGGCCAGTACTTGTATAAAGGAGTAATCCAGGAGAAAGATATTCTTAAATGTGAAAACGGGAAAATAATTTTCAGGTATATTAATTCCAAAACAAAAGAAACAGTGCTCAAAACAGTTAAAGGAGAAGATTTTTTATGGCTGTTAATGATGCATGTTCTGCCAAAAGGTTTTAGAAAAGTCAGATCCTATGGTTTTCTGCATCCTTGCAGTAAACAGTTAATTAAATTGCTGCAATATATACTAAACTTCAGGCCTGTTCAAATGCTGAAGAAAACAATAAAAAAAGCAGAGATATTTTGTAAATGCTGTGGTGCAAAAATGAAAATTATCAAGACTATGTTACCAGGAGTTTGGAAAACAGAATCATTAAATTATTCATAAATACTGGAGGCGTTTGGTTATGTAATACTCAACATAAAAAATAATGATTTTAAAAAAAATTAAGGTATTTACCAACAAGGGAAACCTGCGTCTAAAATCGGCAAATTTTACTATTGAAAAATAGATTTATGGCTGAAAATCAATTTATAAAAATTACTTTTTTAAAACTTTCTACAATCCTGCCACTTCATAGCTCATTCCAGCTTAATTAAAGCATACTTCCAAAAAGATATTTTCTATAGAAATCGGGCTTGTCCAACAAACGGTTCATCTTGTGGTTCGCAAGCTCACACAATATAACCTTATTCGTTCTGTCTCGTTTCTGTATTATTTTCTTCCTGACGCAGACCCATATTTAATTTTCAAATTCTATCAAAGCTTCATTGGAAA
>CAZUEV010000093.1:0-2093 GCA_964619355.1 Candidatus Woesearchaeota archaeon | reverse complement strand
ATTAATGATTCATCTACCGTTGCTATAAGGAGGTTGGTAATCTACAATGAAACTGAAGCAAATTTGGACTTTTGGTTGCAAGGATAAAAAGGCATTTATCTTTACGATGGATGTTGCAGTAGCTTTAGTAATTGTCTTTTCACTTCTTTTTACTGCTAGTTTTTTTGTGGTAAAGAAGGCAGAAGATCCCTTTGTAAGTCTTCAAACATTAAAGATGGGATCTGACATAGTTAGAGTCATGGATCATAAGGGGTTATTCGATAATCCTGATGAAACTGAAATTACCAATTTTATAGAAAATAATTTACCTCCTCAGTATGGTATGCAAATAATTGGTTCTTCAGGAGGTTCTTGTTATTTTGAGATAGGCGGTGAACCGCCTTTGAGTGGGCGAATCAGTAGTGGTAAGGAGTTTTATTCAGCAGGTGGTGAATATTGTAGCATGAGGTATAAAGTATGGCTAACGTAAAAGGTATTTTTCTAACATTTAGTGGATTTTTCTTAGTAATGTTAGTAGTTACTCTGTCTATTTTGGTTGCTACAACTCTGCAACAATCAAATGATAGATTGATGGAGTCTGGATCTTTGGAAAGGATTTATGCATTAGATACTTCTTTAGAGAGAGTTGTTGCAGATCTTGAAAACCAAATTGATTATGATTTGTATTGGGACGATAACACTTTTGCATTTGAATTATATTTGACTGAAACTTTGAATTCTAACTTTAATGATTATGGTAGTAATTTTAGCAGTGATCTTCAGTCTTTAATTTCTTTTGTTGAATCCGATCAACAAGAGATAGCTTTTTTTTCTACAGCTGTGTATAATAGTAATGAAAAGTTACCATTGGTAGTTAAACCACATGGATTTAAGTACACCCATTTGAACCAAGGTGGAGAAAATGTTTTGGTAGTTTATCCTCAAACTTATGTTTCTTATATTGAATTTGATTTGGTACTTCCAGAGGATGATTTTGGGAGCGGTATTCAATGGATTACTCAGAACCCAGGTGATGGTATGACTTTTGTTTTGTCTGTTGAAGATGAAGATGGAGATATAGATATCTTTGAACAAAATATAAGTTCTGATTCTGTAAACGAGTTTGAAGTTGGTGGTGTTGATATAACTGTTAATGGTTTATGTAATCGGTGTGTAGAATTAGATAGAAATTCTAGAGAAGTTGTTTCAACATTTCATGTAAGTTTTCCCTCCTCTTCAGAACTTCCTACTTTAAATTATCCTAGTGGTTTATACGTCTTAGATTTCCCGGAATTAGGTATTTATCTCAATAGTACTTCTAGAATTTTATGACATAAGCGCAACTTTTAATAAGAGGTATGTTTAAAAGAGTAATATGGTGAAAAAGAGGGTTTCGAAGAAGACTATTTCTCGCTCAAAAGTCAAGAAAAACGTGGTTAGGAAAGCCCGCCCTAAGCCAAAAAATAGACCAAGGATAGTAAGAAAATCTGTCCCTAAGAAAAAAGTTACTAAAACGATTAAAAAAGTTACAAAGGACAAAAAATCTGGGAAAAATACAGTATTGAAAAAAATAACAAATACTAAACTTGGTGGTGCTTATGTTACTGAGTTTGATAGGTTTTATGATTTTATAATTAAAAATGAGGATGTCCAATTATCAAAAATGTCTGCAAAGTTTAAACTCACAAAAAAACAGGTTGAGGAATGGGCTAGAATATTAGAAGATGGTGGATTGATAAAAGTTCACTATCCTTTGTTTGGTAGTCCAAGATTAAGATGCGTAAAGTAAAAAAGACAAGAAAAAAAGTTGTGAAGAAGAATATTGTTAGAAAGAGAGTTCAAAAAAAGAGTGTTAAAAGAAATTCAAGTAGAAAAAATATTTCTAAAAGAGACGTAAAAAGAAAGATAGGAAAAAAGAATAGTTCTAATAACCTAGTTAAGGATATTAATAAAAAATTACAGACAAAAAAAATACATGCAGAAGTTCACAAGTCTAAGCCAGATTTAAAAGGTCAGAAAGTTTTAGAGTCTTATGATGTAAAATTGAGTGATATGGATTATAAGATTACAATAACTTTTGGCCCTAGCATTACAAAGAGATATGTTGTCAGCCT
>CAZUEV010000092.1:0-2125 GCA_964619355.1 Candidatus Woesearchaeota archaeon | reverse complement strand
AGACAAAGACCTTTGATAAAAAAAGGTAGACGTTCTAAGCATAGGAGAAGAAAGAAAATAGTTGGTATGAGCTATCAGTGGATTGCAGAAGGCAGAGTAGCTAAAAAGTATACTAATATGGAAGTTTTGAATTCTTACATGGTTGGTAAAGATGGTAAGCATAAATGGTACGAAGTAATTTTGATTGATAGAGAACATCCCAGGATAAAGGGCGACCATAGGACTGAATGGGTAAACAGAAAAGCAAATACTGGCCGTGTTTTTAGAGGTTTAACTTCTGCAGGTAGAAAAAGCAGAGGAATGATGAATAAAGGAAAGGGTGCTGAAAAAATAAGGCCAAGTTTGAGTTCTAATAAAAGATTGGCTAAGTAAAGTTTTTATAGTAGTAATTTTATTTTCTCATTATGGATTTTACAAGTTTAGTTGGCTTAGAAACTAGCTGGTTGCTTATCTTGGCTACTCTTTGGACTCTACCTTGGAAAGGTGTTGCTCTTTGGAAAGCTTCTAGGAAAGGTCATCTGGTTTGGTTCGTGGCTCTTTTGATTTTGAATACTTTAGCAGTCTTGGATATATTGTATATCTTTGTGTTTTCGAAAATGGGCGCAAAAAAGAATGTTAAAAAGAAAACTAAAAAGAAAAAGAGATAGGACTATCAAGTCATTATAAAAAATAAAAAAATAGAAATAATACTTTTATTCTTCTTTTTCTTCTTCTTTTGATTCTTCTTCAGCTGGTGCTTCTTCTTCTTTTGTTTCTTCCTCAGTTGATTCTTCTGTAGGTTCTTCTTCAGTTACTTCTTCAGCTGGTGCTTCTTCTGGCTTTTCATCATTTGCTATTTCACTACCTTTTTGAAGCAGAACAACATTTTGTGCTTGTTTACCTTTTTCACCTTCAGATTGATCAAAAGAAACTCGATCATTTTCTCTTAGGCGTACACCTTCATTTACAGATGTATAATGCACAAAATAGTCTTGACCATCGTCACCTTCTACAAAACCGTAGCCTTTCCTGATGTCATACCATTTAACTTTTCCTTCCATTTAATTTCATACTCCTATTCAAGTTGTTTTTGTAACTTGAGCTTGGATTTGATGTATTTGGGCCGCTTATAAAGGTTTTTAATTTTTACTTATCTATTACAATTTCACTATTCTTTTATAGCCCTTTTGCTGTCTTTTTTTATGAAAAAACTATTTACTTCCGAATCTGTAACCGAAGGTCATCCAGATAAAGTGTGTGATCAAATCTCTGATTCTATTCTTGATGAATGTTTAAACCAAGATCCTGAGTCAAGAGTTGCAATTGAATGCTTAACTAAAACAGGTGTAGTTATAGTTGC
This sequence comes from Candidatus Woesearchaeota archaeon, assembly GCA_964619355.1. Classification (GTDB taxonomy): domain Archaea; phylum Nanobdellota; class Nanobdellia; order SCGC-AAA011-G17; family PNOQ01; genus CAYFNK01. The sequence continues at coordinate 786 of CAZUEV010000092.1, read as the reverse complement.
AGGTGAACTAACAACAAATGCTAAGATAGATATTCCTTCAATAGTTAGATCTAGGCTAAGAGATATTGGTTACACTAAAAGTAGTTATGGTATTGATGCAGATACTTGTGCAATTTTATTACATGTAGAAAAACAAAGTCCAGATATTTCTCAGGGTGTAAGTGAAGGAGAGGGTTTGTTTAAAGAACAAGGTGCTGGCGATCAAGGTATGATGTTTGGTTATGCTTGTGATGAGACTGATGAATTAATGCCACTACCTATTGTTTTAGCTCATAGGCTGACTAAAAGATTGTCTGAAGTTAGGAAGAGCGGTGAAGTTCCTTATTTAGGTCCTGATGGTAAATCTCAAGTTACAGTTGAGTATGATGGGAGTAAACCAATTAGGGTAGATACTATTGTTTTAAGTTCCCAACATGATGAAGGTATAAATTATGATATCTTGAAGAAAGATATTATAGAAAAAATTATTAGACCTTCTTGCGGTTTTTGGATAGATGATAATACTAAGTTCCTTGTCAATCCTACTGGAAAGTTTGTTCTTGGCGGTCCACATGCAGATGCCGGTTTGACTGGTCGTAAAATTATTGTTGATAGTTACGGTGGAATGGGTCGGCATGGAGGTGGTGCATTTTCTGGTAAAGATCCTAGCAAAGTTGATAGAAGTGCCGCATATGCTGCAAGACATGTTGCAAAAAGTTTGGTTGCTTCTGGCATGTGCAAGAGATGTGAAGTTGGTTTAAGTTATGCTATTGGTGTTGCAGAGCCAGTTAGTATACTTGTCGATAG
>CAZUEV010000091.1:0-2163 GCA_964619355.1 Candidatus Woesearchaeota archaeon | reverse complement strand
ATAAGTGGGATAACAATCTTGGACTGGTTACTAGATCATCTTATTCTAGTTTGGCAAAAAATCAAGCAGTCGATGTTAGGCTGAACAGCAGAATTTTAAATAAATTTCTAAAAGATTATATCAAAAAGTCTATAGCCTTAATATCTAAAGATAGAACGCTATCCGAATACTTTTTAAGAGGTTATTTTGTTGGAGATGGGTGTCCAATCAAAAGAAAAGACCAGATACATAGCATAACAATAACAACAAAAGAAGAAACCCATTTAAATTTTTTAGTTGAGATTATGAACTTCTTTTTTGGTGAGATGCCGAAAGTTAGGTTGACTAAAAAAGCTTATGAAATTTATTATTGTGCTGTTGGAATAATGACTGAAGCAGTACTTGCCAAGATTTTTATAGATTCTGATAGACAATGGAATAAATTTGTAAACGGATACAAAAATAAGCAATATACACGAGCTAGAATAAAATACTGGAAAGAAATTACTTGTAATTTTTTAACATCTTATGAAATAGCTAAACTATCTGGAAATTCCCATTGGTCGGTGAGTGATGCCTTAAATAAAGATATTAAACTTGGATTAGTTAATTCATCTTACAAACACATACATAAATTTGGTGCACCTGCTAAGAGTTATTCGTTAAGTTTAAAAGGGTTGAAATTGTTAAACCTCCTAGAAGAGGTAGATAGTTATGAAAAAATATAAAGTTCTTATAAGTGGTGCTGGTGGGCGTGATTTTTCAAACTATCTAGTTTATTTCAAAAATAATCCAAACTATGAAGTTGTTGCATTTACTGCTGCACAAATACCAGGTATTGAAAAGAGGAATTTTCCTAAGCAACTAGCCAAAGGAAAGTCAATTCCAATCTATTCTGAATCTAAACTTCCAATGTTGATAAAAAAGTTGAAAATTGATTTTGTTTTCTTAAGTTATTCTGATTTGAATCATCAATATGTTATGGATTTTGCTTCAAGGGTTCTCAGTGCTGGTGCAAATTTTGGTTTGTTGGGTGCTAAAGACACTTATGTTAAATCTAAAAAACCTGTAATTGCTGTAACTGCGGTTAGAACTGGTTCTGGTAAAAGTCAAACTTCAAGAGCTATTGCTGAGATTTTTAGGAAGAAAGGTAAGAAAGTTGTTGGTGTTAGACACTCTATGCCTTATGGTAATCTGTTGAAACAAACTAGTCAGAGATTTGAGAAAGAGTCTGATTTTAGAAAACATAAGACTACAATTGAAGAGGAAGAAGAATATCAACCATGGATTAATCATGGTTTTGTTATTTATGCTGGTTTTGATTACAAAGAGATATTGGGTAGGGCAGAGAAAGAAGCAGATGTTATTGTATTTGATGGTGGAAATAATGATATTTCGTTTATTAAACCAGATTTGTTAATAACTGTTGTTGATCCACATAGAGCTGGAGATGAGTTAAATTATTATCCCGGTTTTGTTAACTTTCTTATGGCTGATGTTATTGTTGTTAATAAGATCGATAGTGCTGTGAAAAAAGATATTGAGATTGTTTTGAAGAATATTAAGAAATATAACCCAAAGGCAAAGGTTATTTTGGCCAAATCTAAGTTATTGGTTAATAAGCCACGTTTAATTAGAGGTAAAATGTGTGCTGTTGTTGGTGATGGTCCAACTTTGTCTCATGGTGGTATGAGTTACGGTGCTGGAACTATTGCTGTTAAAAGAAATGGTGGAAAGTTTGTAAATCCTAGGAAATATGCTGTTGGTTCTATTAAGGATACCTTTGAGAAGTTTCCACATTTAACCAATGAAATTCCTGCAATGGGTTATAGTAGAAAACAGATAAAGGATTTGGAAAAGACAATTAATCGTGTCCCTTGCGATGTTGTTGTGGATGGTACTCCTGCAAACTTGAAGGGATTGATATCTGTTAATAAGCCAATGGTTGAAGTTGATTACGAACTTGGTGATTCTGCTGTTAAGGATTTTGAAAAACTTTTGAAGAGGTTTAAATGAGACATTTTTTGACTTTGAAAGATTATAGTTCTAAGGAGTTGCTTAGTTTGATTAAACTTGGTCGTAAGATAAAGATGACGCCTTCTAAGTATGAAAATAAATTGAAAGGCAAGGTTCTTCTTATGTTATTTGCCAAACCTAGTTTGAGAACTCGCTTGAGTTTTGAAA
>CAZUEV010000090.1:0-2188 GCA_964619355.1 Candidatus Woesearchaeota archaeon | reverse complement strand
AAATTTCTTAGTTTCAATCAAAGAACCAATCTGATTTGGCTTTACAATAACTCCAGAAATTTTAGCCTTCTTCAACCTCTCTAAATTTGTAACAACTAAATCATCACCAACAATCATACATTTATTTTTAAATTTCTTAGTCAAAGTAGCAAACCCAGAAAAATCTTCTTCCTCTAAAGGATCTTCAACATAAAGCAAGTTATATTTCTCAATTAACTCTGAAATGAATTTAATCTGTCCTTTCTTATCCAAAATCTTATCTCTCTCATCTTTACTAAAATTCTTGTAAACATAATTTTTTCCATTCCAAAAACTAGAAGCAGCAACATCTAAACCAATTCTAATACTAAAACCAACATCACTAGAAACTTCTTTAACAACAGAAGACAACAAATCAAGTATTTCATAGTTACTTAAATTTGGGGCCCAAGCACCTTCATCAGTAGTTTCACCATCAAAACTAGGACAAGTTTCCCTTAACTTCTTAGCAACCTCACTATGAACTAAACTATTTGCTTTGACTGCATCACTTATTCTTTTAGAACCAACTGGATAAATCAAAAATTCTTGTATATCTGAACAAGCACCTTCAAAATGTGCACCACCACCAATAACATTACTTAATGGTCTAGCTATTTTCCTAGATTTTGGATTAATAACTTCCCACATTTGACCAAGTGCTTTCAAGATAGCATACTCTAGAGCAATAACAGTATTACCACCATATTTTTCCTTATCAACTATTTTTTCAACTTTCTCCAAATCATCAAAAGAATTTATTTCCAAACCAATTAATTCCTTACAGTTCTTCAAAAAATTAACAGAATCGTCAACAGAACCAACAAAATCTTTGACCTCAAATTTACCTTTGCTAGCACCAGAAGGAGCAGAAGCTTCGCCCTTACCAGTATTAGATTTAACAATAACTTTAATGGTTTCATCACCACGAGAATTTCTTATTTTCTTGACCTTCACACTCTTTATTATCATAACAAAATCACTCTCTACGAATTTAAATAATTATCCATATACAAAACATTTAAAAAAATCAAAATCTAAAATTCTTTAATGAAAAGAAGTGAACATTATGCAGGTTCCATGATTCTTGGATTAAATGACGCCATAATAGAGCTTACTGGCGTAATTGCTGGATTAACTTTAGCATTTCTTAATACAACTATTGTTGGAATTGCAGCCCTAATTACAGGCATAACTGCAGCGCTATCTATGTCAGCATCAGAATATTTATCCAAAAAAATTATGGGAGAAGGAGACTTTCTAAAACATTCATTATACACAGGAATAGCATATTTCATTGCAGTAATAGTTCTAGTAATACCATTCTTCATAATGAGTTACTATTTTCATGCACTAATATTTACATTGATAAACGCAACAATACTAATATTCATTTTCACATTATACTTATCAAAAACTAGAAAACAACCATTTGGAAAAAGATTCTTTGAAATATTATCCATAAGTCTTGGAATAGCAGCCGTTTCTTTTGTAATAGGAATGATAATAAGGAACTTCCTAAACATCCAACTATAATGACTAAATACAAAATAATTTTTGATAGAGAAGCCTGCATTGGAGCACTTTCTTGCAATGTAGTAGCTCCAGAATTCTGGGAACTTTCAAAAGATGGAAAAGTAGACCTAAAGGGAGCCAAATTAAATGAAGAAACAAATAAATTCGAATTAATAGTAGATGAAAAAGATCTAAAACTAAACAAAGAAGCAGAATCCGTTTGTCCAGTATTAGCTATAAAAGTAGAAGAAATAAATTAATCATAAATTCTAGTTCAATCATCAGTTCCATAACCTTGCTCATTCCATCTAAAACCAAGATATTGATCACAATCACTACAAATTACTTCGTTACAATCTGAACAGATCATAGGATCCATCCACTCCATTAATTCATCATCTGTTGCAGGAACTAATTTATTACATCTATTCAAATCAGTTGTATTTCCTCTATCGCTCTTGTTCTCATGAAAACACTTTCCTTGATAAGTATCACAATTACCGTTATTATATTCGGGGCAATCTTCCCTCTTAGCACATACATTTTCTAATCCAGAGCCAGAATCCATAATATTGCCACCAATAACAAGTTTAAAAATTCTTCCAAACCCCAAAACTTTTAAATTATCCAAGGCAATCACATATCTATGACTAAC
>CAZUEV010000089.1:0-2260 GCA_964619355.1 Candidatus Woesearchaeota archaeon | reverse complement strand
CCCCTTCTAGGCCCTTTAAGACCTGTATTTTTTGAGCGTTATAGCTAGATTGTTTATTAGATTCCATATTAAATCCTCAAAAACCTAAAGAGAAAAACGTGCTCAAGTATATAAAGCTTTCTGCTAAAATTCAAGGCATACAAGCGCTGTACTGCTAAAATTCAATTTTTGAAAAAATTACAAATTCTTTATAAACTTTTATATGTTTTAACCGAATTATCCAAAATTTCTCATAACTTTTATAAACTACAAAAACAAAGAAATAATATGGAATTTAGAATAATAGCAATGGCAATGTTACTATTTTTTGCAATATTCTTCTTAGGAGTTGGAATGACAGGTTTTGCAGTCTTTTCCGAAACATGTGGAGATTCAGTTCCTTGTAATGATTATAATCAACAAAATGAAACAATGAATTGGACAAACACAATTGCCGGTTTAGGATTAATTGTGGCAGCAGGTTTAGTTTACAAATATGGAAAATCTTCTAAGAAAAGAAGAAGATAACTCTTTTAAATTAAAAAATAAGTTCTAAAAACATGAAAACAATAATACTAGACACAAATTTCATAGTATCTGCATTAAAAAATAAAATAGACATATTCAGAGAAATAGAAAGAATAATTGAAGAAAATTACGAAATAAAAATAATAGACAAAACAATAAATGAATTAGAAAAACTAAAAGACAAATTAGCAATAAAAATAGTAAATAATCTAGAAAAAATAAAATCAACAGAAGACGTAGACACAGAAATAGTAAAGAATTCAGACAAAAATACGATAGTAGCAACGCTAGATAGAGAACTAAAACAAAGACTTAAAAACAAAGGGGCAAAAACTATAACAATAAGGCAAAAAACCCATTTTAAGCTTGAATCCTAAATAGAAAGCTTTATTAAACAAAATCGGGGGTCAAAATCTATAAAATGTTTTACGAAGTAGAAATAAAAGATCACATAAGAGTTCCTCCCATAAAATTTGGAGAATTCGTTGAAGAATCAGTATTAAAATCACTTGTAGATAAATTTGAAGGATATGTATCTGAAGATCTTGGATTCGTAATTGGTGTGTCAACCGTAGAAAAAATAGGGGAAGGAGTCGTAATTCATGGTGACGGAGCAGCACACTACGAAACAACATTCAAGGTACTAACTTTTAGACCAGAGCTACAGGAAGTAGTCATTGGAAAAATTTCAGATATAACTGATTTCGGAGCATTTATGGAGATAGGACCAATCGATGGTATGATTCACATTGGTCAAACGATGGATGATTTTGTATCATTAAACAATAATACTTTACAAGGAAAAGAGTCAAAGAAAGTGCTAAAAATAAATGATATTTGTAGGGCAAGAATAATAGCAGTTTCATACAAAGATCCTACAAATCCGAAAATAGGTTTAACAATGAGACAAAATAAAATGGGAAACCTCAAATGGCTAGATGAAGAAACTAAGAAAGTCAAGAGTAAAAAATGAAAAAAATATGTAAAAAGTGCAAATTAATAGTAGAGGGAAATGTTTGTCCCATCTGTAAGGGAAACCAATTTACAGACACTATGAAAGGAAGAATAATTATAACTGACTCCGAGAAATCAGATATCGCAAAGAAGTTAGATATAAAAGTTAAAGGAGAATATGCAATTAAAATATGAAAGTCGTCAAAGATGAAAAATCATTCGCTTTACCAAGAAGAGAAGTTATAGTAGAAATATCTCATACTAATAAACCAACACCTTCTGAAGAACAAATTAAAGAAGAATTGATAAAAAAATTCAGTTGTAAAAAAGAATTAACAATAATAAAAGGAATAAATACAAAATATGGTTCTTCAGATGCAGTAGTTGAAGTCTTTATTTATGATGATGAAGATTCAATGAAAAAAATAGAAAGAATCAAAGAAAAAAAAGAAGAATCTAAACCTACAGAAAAACCAGTAGAGGAAAAGAAAGATGGCCAAGAAACCAAAACCGAAGAACAAAATACCAAGTAAGAAATACTCCAAATATAAAATTGAAGGAGACAAGATAGAAAGGAAACCAACTTGTCCAAAATGCGGAGCAGGAATGTTTTTAGCCATACATAAAGATAGAAAACACTGTGGAAAGTGCTCATATACCATTTTTGAAGGAAAAGAGTCAAAGTAATTCTGTAACCATTCCAGAGTAGCACTTACCGAAAGATTTATAAATAACCTAATACTTCTTGAGAAATATCACCTCTTTTTCCCTAGGAAAGGACATCAGTCTCTTCCTGGGG
>CAZUEV010000088.1:0-2293 GCA_964619355.1 Candidatus Woesearchaeota archaeon | reverse complement strand
ACATAGATCCAGAAACATTCAATATAAATCCTGAAGACATAAGGAAAAAAATAACTCCGAAAACTAAAGTAATACTTCCAGTTTCATTATACGGATTGCCTGCAGATTTCAATGAGATAAATAAAATCGCAAAGGAACATAATTTATTAGTTTTGGAAGATAATGCAGAATGCTATCTTGGTACTATAAATGATAAATTAGCGGGAACTTTTGGAGACATGTCCATTTTCAGCATGGAAAGATCAAAACATATCACAACCGGAAATGGTGGTGTAATAATAACAAATAACGAAGAACTAGCTGAAAAAGCAAGAAAGTTCAGCATCATGGGTTATTCAACCCTAAAAGCGGGAGCATATGCAGCAAAACCAAGCAAAGATGTAATACAAGATCCTAACTTTGAAAGACACCTTATGATAAGTCCAAATTATAGATTACCTGAACTATGTGCAGCGGCAGGATTATCCCAACTTGAAAAAGTTAAAGAGTTCGTTGAAATGAGAAAAAAAGTTGCAAGAGCATATCTTTCAGTAATAAAAGGTCACGACTGGATAAAACCACAAAAAACACCAGAAGGATACGAAAACTCCTACTTTGCCTTCACTGTTGCTCTAGACAAAAATGTAATTGATTTCAAAACATTCAGAAAAATTTTCATCGAAGAAGGAGGAGATCCGTTCTACGCTGCTTGGAAACTAACATATGACGAACCAATAATGAGAGAAAAATTAACAAACATAAGTTGTCCAATTGCAGAAAACTTACAACCAAAACTAGCTCAATTAAAAACAAACTTCGGAGATGAAGAAAAAATACAAATTCAAAAAGAAGCATTAAGAAAAACCATAGAAAGAATAGAAAAATGAGTAAAACATATTTAGCATTCAGCTATGATACTGAATTCGCAGTACCAACTAAACTGCCTACTGAAGTTATTTCTCCTGAAGAATACAAAAAACTTCCTCTTTCCAAAAAAAAGGAAGTATGGGGAGATTACCTTGGAAAAAGATTATCTGAAAATTCTAAAGGCAGAAGCACCATGGAGCTAGAAACTATCAAAAAATTAAATGATTTATTTCTTAAACACAACGGAAGATTTACTGCGTTTGTATTGGGTGAATGGCTAGATCAAGTGGTTGAAGAACTAGGGCAAGAAACTGTAATGGAATACCTTACAGGAGAAGGAACAGACATTCAATCACACTCATATCACAATAGGGCTTACAAACCAATTGGAGACTCAACAAGAGAAAGAATAGCACCAACACTTCTACAATCACAGATATCTTCAGAAATTAGAGGAAGTCTAGAATCAATACATAAAAATTTAGGGGTCAGACCAATAGGAATGAGACCCCCAATGGGAAATACCCATCCATTAAGAGAAGATGATAAAATGATCCTTGAAGCATTATCAGAAAACGGAATAAAATTTATTTCATCTTGGCTAAAAAAGGATCAAAGAGAACCAAACCCAGTTGGAACAAAACCGTTAACATATAGTTCTCTTGGATTTCCAGATATAGTAGAAATACCTGGCATTGGTTTTTACGATGTACACTATACTCAACCAACAAGGCTACTTGTATTTGGAGAAGATGGAAATGAATGGTCATTAGAAGAAAGGACCGAATATCATATCGACCTTCTAAAACAAGCACAAGCATTAGCAAAAAAAAGAGAAGAATCAGTATTCGTCCCACTCGTAATGCATCCATGGTCGGTAGCAAACTATGACCCTGACCTAAAATTCCACGAAGCTATCTTAAAATTTTGCAATAAAAATGATATTCAAGTTGTCTCATTCAATGACATCTACAAAGAGGTCTCTCAAGAAGTAGTATAAATTCACAAGTTTTAAAACAAATATAAAAGAACTCTTTCCAATGCAAAATCAAAAAATACTGGCAATCATACCTGCAAGGGGTGGTTCAAAGGGGGTTCCAAGAAAAAATATAAAAGAATTACACGGAAAACCTTTAATTGCATACACTATTAAAGCCGCAAAAAACTCAAAATACATTAACAGAATTACATAAAATTTATAAAAAAACTCCACTTCACAATCAAATGACAAAAAAACCAATTCCAATAATAAGCCCAACATATAAAGAAATTTCTGGAGAAGATCCCCACAAAGGAACTCTTCAACTAGAAAGGTGGAAAAATTATCCGAAACAAGATATAATTAAAAGATATCCATTGCAATTAGATCTGGAAACTACCAGTGCCTGCAATCTCCGCTGTCCCATGTGTTTTCAATCAGAAACTGAAACAAGGCCTGAAGTGCAAA
>CAZUEV010000087.1:0-2377 GCA_964619355.1 Candidatus Woesearchaeota archaeon | reverse complement strand
AAGAAAAGCCTATTCTAAAACAGGTGGCAAAAAACAAATAGTCAAGGAAGTATTTGATATCAAATATACAATTCTCTTTATTTTAGGATTAATCTTATCTATAGTTTTAATTGGTATTCCTTTGGCTATTTATGCTTACAAAAGAATGAAAAAGGAAATAACTCTTAATGAAACCATTGATAATAAAGAAGATATAAAATCTCTAGATGAAGAAAAGGCAGAAGTAGAGAACGCATTAAATCAATTTACAAATAAAATTAGAAATTTCAATCAAGATAAGTTTATTGATTTATTTCAAGAATATACTGCCACAAAAAATAAAATTGAATCGTTTTCTGAATCCATAACTGGTTTTGTTAAAAATATCTTAGAAAGTGATGAACTTACTGAAAATGAAGAAGAGAATATAAGGAAGATAGAGAAAACAAAAACAGATTTCTTAAACAAGCTAACTATGGTCAAAAACAATCTCGAGAAATATAAATTAGTTAATCTTACCGAGAAAGAAATTAATGATTTAACAGAGCTAGAAGACGAAGTTAAAGAGTTAAACAATAAAAAAATTGAATTAAAAACAAGTGTAAGCACAACAAAACAATTGGTAAAGAGTCCAGAAGAAATTAAAGAAGAAGTTGATTCTATTGATAATCAAATTAAAGATTTATTGGAAAAATCGGAAGAATACGAACTAGCTTCATTTTTCTTAGAGAAATCTGAGACAGAAGTCCAGCATAAATTTACTCCTTCAATTGAAAAAAACTCGGAATCTATTCTAAAAAAAGTAACTAATGGTAAATACTCAGATTTGAAAATTGATGAGACTAATCTAGATATTTCTGTCAAAGCTCCAGAAATAAATGAATTTGTTCCAGTAGACATTCTTAGTCAAGGAGCAAAAGACCAAATTTATTTTACAATCAGAACGAGCATGACAGATTTACTAAGTGGGAATATAAATATGCCTTTGATTTTTGATGACCCATTCCATAATTTTGATGATATAAGATTAAGGAAAACAATTTCTGCTGTAAAAGAATTATCTAAGAACAAACAAATTATTTTAATTTCTCATAAAAAATATCAAAAAGACTTTAAGGATTTTGTAGATAACACTATTGAAGTTTAATCTAATTCTTTTTCAGAAAAAGAAACAAAAAGAACGGAACCCCCCATTTTCTTTTTTAGAAAAAAAGAAACAAAAAAGGCGGCGGCTACCCCTAAATTAGAATAAAAGATACACACGACGACTTTGATTTTTTGCCTTCGGCATCGTTGCACTAAAAATCAATCCCTATCGGGAGAATATAACAGCGATTATACGCAATTAAATTTTCACTAATCTAAATCTCATTCTTCTTTTAGAAAAAGAAGCAAAAGAGGGGGAGTCCAGGTGCTACGCACATATAGTCTTTTACTTCGTAAAAGAAATTTATAAATATAAAAAATCATATGTTTGTATCTACTGTAAATGATTTACCACTTATTTTAGTCAAACACAATTTTTTCACTGGATCTATCATCTCCTCGGGATTCTTTCCCTGTAGCCCATTATCAAATTCTCTTTCCTTTATTTTAATTGAATAACTTGGAGACAAACAATTCACTTTAATATTAAAATCTTCCAATTCCAAGGCTAATATTTTTGTAAAATGCTCAACCCCGGCTTTTGCACAACTATAGGCACCAAAACCCTTAAACACATTTTTTCCTAAATTAGAAGAAATATTAACAATATGCCCAAACTTTTGATCCCTCATAACTTTTCCAAAATGTTTAGAACACAAAAAAGTTGTATTCAAATTAACATCAAAAAGATATTTCCATTTATTATATGGAATATCAAGCAATTCCCTTTCATCAACATTCAAAACCCTATCTGTAACAAGGCCTGCATTATTAATTAACACATCAAACTTATTCCATTTTTCCAAAACAACTTTAACCAAATTAACAACATCTTTTTCAACACTCAAGTCCGTTTTTACAGCTATTGCCGTTCCACCCTGTGATTCAATTTCTTTTTTAACAGAATTTATCTCTTCTTTATTTCTAGCAGTTAAAACAATATTGGCGCCTTCTTTTGCCAATGCCAAAGCTAAAACTCTACCTATGCTTCTTCCAGAACCAGTAATAACGATTATTTTATTATTCAAATTCATTTTCTGGACCCCATTTCAAATATATTATAAATATCTTTAAAATAACATTCTCCATTTCCATGCAAAATCCTACAATCACTAAAAGAGTTAGTAAAAATGCTAATCATTTCATTCTGACTAAAAATGGTATGTTCAACTTTATTTCTAAAAGAAGTTAAATACTTTGCCTCCTCTTTTTTAAGAATACCTTTACTAAACTGCCTATCAAATTCATCAAA
>CAZUEV010000086.1:0-2424 GCA_964619355.1 Candidatus Woesearchaeota archaeon | reverse complement strand
TAGTCCCTGCAATTGATCAAGAAGGAAATGGAGTTCCAACAAACCTAGCAGTCACTATAAAAGAAGGTACTGGGAAAACACTAGTTGATATTGATGGATTATTATTTTGGACAGATACACAAAATAGCATAAGAATGGCAAAGTTAGTTGCACAAGAACAAACTAATTTAGATTTGGATCAATATGATATCATTTACAAAATAGATGCTCAAGCTTCTTTAATAGGGGGCGAAAGTGCAGGTGCAGCACTAACTATTGCAACAATAGCAGCATTAGAAAACAAACAATTAAGAGAAGATGTTGTAATAACTGGAACAGTAAATCATGATGGAACTATTGGTCCAATAGGAGGGGTTCTAGAAAAAGCAAAGGCGGCAAAAGACATAGGATCCAAAAAAATACTAGTACCCTTATTACAAAGTAGAGAAGTAGCATATGAAGAACAAGAACACTGTGAAACATTTGGAATAATGGAATGGTGTACTGTTGAAAGGATACCAAGGGCAGTAAACCTTAAAGAAGAATCTGGAATAGAAGTAGTTGAAGTTAGTACAATACAAGAAGCATTAGATCATTTCTATATAGTGTAGTTAATCTTTTAAATATTGAAATCAAACTTAAATTATGAAAAGAGGACAGGCAGCCATGGAGTTCTTGATGACCTACGGTTGGGTTATTTTAGTTATACTTGTAGCCGTATCAGCTTTAGCATATTTCGGAGTTTTAAGTCCAGACAAAAATCTTCCTGAAACATGCATTTTCTTTCCAGGAATAAGTTGTGATGATTTTAAGGCAGACAGTAACTCTGTAACATTAGTAATTACAAATGGTGGGGGAAAAGATTTGGAAAATGTAGTATTTACAGTTATTGGAACTGGTCCCTGTGAAGGAGATTCAACAGACTCAGAAACACTAAAAAATGGAGAAACAAAAACATTCACAATAATTTGTTCAGATAGTTTAGAATCTGGAGATTCATTCAAGAGGGAAGTAAAAATGGATTACAAAGAATTAAACGGACTAGACCATGCAAGAACTGGACAAATAAACTCTAAAGTTGAATAGATGATCTCTTAATGGAAATACCTTTCTTATTAATCTCTGCACCAAATATTTTATTTGGAGTTTTAGTACCTCTCATTTTCAAAACTTCGAATCCTCTCTTTCTAGAAGTTTTGTCAATAAAATGATAAAGTAACATGATGCCATCAACTTCAAAATCAAGAGCAGTAGATATCAATTCATCATCACCCCTTCCACCATGACTTTGGGCAGTTAACAGCGCAGTACAGGACCATGAATTAATAACATTAAACAAAGTTAAAGCAGCTTCCTTCTTAGCTAATTCGGAAGGATATAAAAGAGAGAATGAAGTAATTGAATCAATGACTAGTCTCTTAACCTTCTTTTGGTGAACAATTGTATCTAAAGTTCCGCCACCTTCTAAAAGAATCATCTTAATTTGTTCAGGAGTATACGCCAAAAATGTAAACAAACCTTTCTTTTCATATTTTTCTAAGTCCCAACCAAATGTTTTCATATTTTCATAGAACTTTTCTTTCATTACTTCAAAAGTTATATATGCAACAGGTTCGCCTCTTTTCAAACCTTCGTATAAAAATTGAGTTGCAAGTATTGTTTTTCCAGAACCGGGGCCCCCTTCAACAAGATTGATGCTGTTAGGTTTAAAACCACCCTGAATCAGAGGGTCAAGACCATTTATACCTGATTTAACTCTTGCTCCAGAAATAACCCTCTTAGTTTTAGATTTAACAACCTTTCTAACTACTTTCTTCTTAACACTCTTCTTTTTGGCAGGCATAAACGTAACTAACAATATTAGTATTTAAGTTTTATTATATATCAATTAGTCCACCCATAAAACCAGCCATGATTGATCTAACCAAGAAGAAAACCAAAAGTGCAACTAAAATTAAAATTGGTATGTACCTAAATCCATATTTTGCATTTCCTCTTGCAATGAGACCAATAATAAAGCCACCCATGATACTGGAAGCTATGATTGATGTGATGATATAAGATGTTACAAATTCGCTTGAAATGCTTATACTAGAAAAACCACCCATTGGCATAGCAAAGCTACTTGTGGCTGCAGAAGGCATATCTATCTGACTAAAAATACTAGTTAAAACTTCAACCAAATAACTACTCAAACCGTAAAGAACTGGCGCACCACCACAAATTGCAAAGAAAATAAATATTGTATACATCATAACATTACTTCTCACTTTCTGATCTACAATATCTTGGTGCTTCAAATTAGAAGAAGTTTGATCTAATAATTTTGCTAACTCACCACCGCTCCTCAAGCCAGAAGCAACAAGTTCCATGGTTTTCTTGTATTTCTCAGATTTTATTCTTTTAGTGGAAGCAATCAACGCTTCCTCAATAGGCTTTCCAATT
>CAZUEV010000085.1:0-2470 GCA_964619355.1 Candidatus Woesearchaeota archaeon | reverse complement strand
AACTTGCTCTTCGTTCTTGTAATCCAGAAACAACTTTTTCAATTGCAATTCCAATAGGGTCCATCAAACCAACACCAAACACATTTACCCAATCTCCAGCATTTAATTCTGAAGTTTTTATTGAAAAAGAATAATCAGCCAAAATGCCTTTTTTCTTATAATCTTCAAAGAAGCCTTCCGGAACATAAACATCAATAGTATCCAATTTCCTAGGCCTCATATTCCATTTCTCCAACAAACGCTCTTCTTTATCATTAGAATACTTCATGGTCCAAAAAACACCCATAGTATCAAAAATAACAACACTCAAATTTTGAGAAACTTCAGGTGGCAAGTTAGAAATTTCTTCAGCAATAACAGAAAGTGAATAACTTTTACCAGAACCCCTTTTACCAGAAACCAAAATAACATGAGATTTGGCAACATCCAACAATATATTACTACTCATGGAAGTAGCCTGTCCCATTTTAACATAATGTCTGCCCAAGAAAACTGCAGCCTTATCACCAAATTTACGTCTATCGCTTTCAGTTCTTCCAAGAACCACGTTTCTACCTACGTGTGCAGCATATGTCATAAACTAATCAGCTAATGCTAGTTTATAATTCTTTTTCTTTAAATTCTTCTCTAACAACAGAATTCTTTTTCAAATTATTTTTTCTCCTATACACAATTACCAACCCAATAATCAATAACACTCCCAAAACAGCCAAAGCCAAAACCATATTCTTAAGCGGAAAGTTGCCTAAATAAGCAATAAAAAATGAAAAAGGAGCAATGCCCAAAAAAGTAGCATAAATATATCTCTTATACTTCATTGTCGTAAATAATCCCAATGCATAGCTAACAACAGCAATTTGACCAATAATTCTTAACAAAACCGTACCCCAAAACAGATTGCTTCTTGGTATGTGTGATTCCATTTTATAAACTCTTTCCATAGAAACAAACTTTTTAACAAATGGAACTCCATACTTTCTTGCAAGATAAAATGCCAGAATAGCACCAAAACTCCAACCAATCGTTAAGATTACACCAGTTAAAACCCAGCCCCATAAATGAGTTGTTAGGGGTACAAAAGGAATAGAACTAACTGGAGCAACAACAATGGTAATTATTAATATTAATAAAAATACAATAAATCCAAAATAACCATCACCAATCTTACTTTCAAACCACCCAAGATTAGTCTCAACAAAATAAGTAACAATTAAGAATAAAACTATTAGGAATAAAAATTCCAAAAGATATTTCGTATTTTTTTTCATCGAATAGCGATTAAACGCAATACTTTTAAAACTACTTTTTTTACCAAATTTATGAAAAATCTAGAAGACGTACCTTATTCAGAAAGAATAGTATTGCTACCACAATGTTTGAGAAGTAATAACTGCACAGCAAAAAGGAAAGAGTATGGAATAATACATTGTGAAGATTGCAAGCAAGAAAGAGATGATGGGTTGGAATGTCAAATTTCAGAAATGACTTCTATTGCATTAGACATTGGGTATAGAAATGTTTTGTTATTTGCAGGGGCGAGCGGAATTATTAATTATTTATCTAAAAATGGAATCCCAAACGGAGTATTAGCAGTTGCATGCCCATTGGAGTTAAAAGAGGGATTAGAAAAAACAAAACATTTAGGTATCCCTACTCAGATAGAAGGCTTAATAGAGGAAGGGTGCGCGGAAACAACACTTTTTAATAATCAAGATAACTTTAAGAATGAATGGATAAGAATATTAACAAAATACCCACCAAAAAATGGAATCTAAAATAATTAGAGGAACAAAAACACTATTTGTACATGCAAAGTCAGAAATAGATTTATCTGAAAAAGATTTCAATAAAATAAAAATAAAAGAAAACAAAATAGGAATAATTTATACTGCCCAAACACAAGATTTAGTAAAAAAAGTAGAAGAATTTCTAAAAAAACAAAAAAAAGAAGTTATAACTGGTGGACAAATAGTTGGCTGTAATGCAACAAACGCCATAAAAATAAAAGAAAAAGTTGATGCATTTCTTTTCATTGGCTCTGGAATGTTCCACCCAATAGAATTAATAGAAAAAACAAAGATAAGAAAATACTATCAATTTAATCCATCATTAAACTCATTCTCAAAAATAGATGAAACAGAAATAAAACAACTAGAAAAAAGAAAGCAAGCAAAACTGGCAAAATACTATTCATCAAATAGAATAGGAATAATAGTAACAACAAAGCCAGGCCAGGAAAATCTAAACATAGCAAAAGCTTTCGCCAAGAAATGCGGAAAAGAAGCATATATTTTCTTAGATAATCACATTGATGTAAACAAGCTAGAAGACTTCCCAGATATAGAATTCTGGGTAAACACAGGATGTCCTAGATTAGAAGAAAAAGGAATTATAGCCTTAAAGGATATAATAAGCGCCAAAAGCTATAAAAACAATTGATTCTACTTCTGTAAATATGAAAATAGAAGAC
>CAZUEV010000084.1:0-2492 GCA_964619355.1 Candidatus Woesearchaeota archaeon | reverse complement strand
AGTCTTCTGTTGGGAGATCTATTCCTCCTGGGAAGAGTTTTTTTGCGTATTCTTCTAGTTCATGGCCTACATCAAATCTTTTTTGTGTTGCTTCATCTATTTCTGGAAGTCTTTCTTTAGCGTTTATTGATGTCCATAAATGTCTAGGGCATTGTAGTCCTATTAGGTATTTAGATTTTGATAGTAGTTTCATTTAATTGATAAGTTTGGGTAATTTTATAAGTCTTTTTGAGGTATATGTCAGTGGGATGAAATGTTCAAAAGGGCGTGGGTATTGTAGGTTGAGGTTAGAATGAGACATAAAATAGATGACATCTTTCATGCTGTTGAAATATTATGGCAATCGAATATGACTATTAATCTAAAGAAAGAATTGATGGATATCTTAATATGGAAAATAACTGAATCTTATGGTGGTAAGTACAACACCAAATATCGTTCTGAAGGTGCCTTGGAAATAAAGGCTGTGAAAAAATTGCATCATGAGCATGTTTTTACTCGTAAAGAAATAAAAAAAGGTTTGGTATCTGCAAAATCTGAAGGGGAACTAAGAGATATATTTTCAAAAGTTGAAGCTTGCGTGGTGACTAGGGAAGAACATAAAAAATTAGATCATAAATTAAAAGGGTGGAAACGATACAAAGAAGCAGGGATCAAAGTTTTTGATGTTTCTGCAGATAAGCCAAAATTGACAAAGTTGGGAAAATGATAAGGAAAGAGAAACTTAAGTGGTATGAAAAAGAGTTTGAAGATATTTCTAAAGAACTAAAGAATAAAGATATGCTTTCCCATTATGAGTTCTTAAGAATAAGAAATTTTAAACTTCGAAATTTAAGTGCTGAAACAGAAGAAAGTGTAAATGATATTACTAAAGAAGCGTTTAAGTTAGCAAAAGATGATAAGATAGAAGAATCTATTAAAGAATTATTAAAATTTAATGGTGTCGGAATTCCAATAGCTTCGACTATTTTGGCTATGAAATATCCAGATAAGTTTGCTATAATTGATAGAAGAGTAATAAATGCTCTTGGGAGAACTGAGTGGTTGAAAGATTATTTGAGTAATCCTGCTACGTATAAGTCTTATTTGGTTTTGCTTAGAGAGAATTCAAAAGTTAGTGGAAAGAAATTGAGAGATTATGAGAGGGAATTGTTTGAAAAATAAAAAAGAAAAAAAGAATTAGAGCGGTGGTCCCATATTTGTTGGTGATGGATTAATACTGCATGTATATTCAAAGGTTTCACAAGCATTTCCAATAAAGTCTCCGTCTGAATCTTCTTGATAATGATTCCAAGTCATAATACAGTTGTCACACCAGTCTCCAACTCTATCTCTATCAAAATCTGTTTGTGATGGATTAAATGTGTTTATACAGTTGTCTTGTGAATCTATTATTCCATCAGAGTCTGTGTCTATCATTTCTTCAATATCGAAACAAAAGTCAGTTCTGGCTATGTCACTGATTCTAACTTCATCTATTGTTCCTGGAAAAGATCTATCAAAAACACTTATTCTTAAATCGTTGGTAGCTGTTTCAAGCGTTTGTGGTGCAGAACCTAAATTATATGTATTTTCATTTACAAAAAGGTTTACATCACCTCCAACTTCTGCAGTAAATGCTAAAAAGTACCATTCATTTGCAGATAAAATTGTAGGGTGGCAATAAACGTGAGAAATGTGTCCTGTTTCATATAGATTTACACATAATTCACCCCGCAAATAGTAAAATTGTTGTGTACCCCATGCATGGGATGTTATTTCTGCTCTATTGTTTGAATTAATATTAAGCGAAGGTTTTACCAATGCTTCAACAGTTATTTGTCCAGTATATGGTTGCGTAAAGTTAGGTATGTTAACATATCCATCCACCCCATTAAATAGTAGCGCACCATTATAGAATCCATCTACCCACGAAGCACCAAGAATATTTCCATTATAGTTGTTATTTGTAGCATCATTAACTATTAAACCATTTCCTTCATTAAAATGCCACAAGCCAACAGTGTGATTATCAATTATACATTCACTTCTTGGAGAATACTCTGCTTGTGTACAACCCATTAAAATTAAAACAGAAAAAACAAATATAATCAAACTACTTTTTTTCATAAAATCAACCCCCCAGTTAAGTTTAAACACCACTTTTTCAAAGAATTATGTGTTATTGAATTTATTTAAATCTATCCAAAACCCTTTATTTCTTTTTCAGGATCAAAATCGGTCCAGAAAGTTGGGCATCCACCAATACATTCTCCCCAGTACTTGGTATCTTGTTTGCATGCTGCTGATGGGAATCTCCATAAAGATTTTCTGAATCTAGTTGGTAAGTTATCTTCCCCTGACCAGAGTTCTCTAAATTCTTCTACACTAATTACTTTTCCTTTAGAGTTTAGAACAGAGCCAACAGGAAAATCAGACCAATGAACACAAGGAAGTAAATTCCCTTCGGGATCGATAGCCATTCCACTTCCATGATGCATTGAACAACTATA
>CAZUEV010000083.1:0-2498 GCA_964619355.1 Candidatus Woesearchaeota archaeon | reverse complement strand
AAGCTAACCAAGGTTTTCCAGATCAATATATTATTCCAGGACCAGGTAATGGTATAGATTATAATCCTTGGTGGGACCAAGACGAAGATGACATAAATTATGACGATGACAACTGCCCATTTACATATAATCCTGAACAAGAAGATTATGATTCTGATGGTGTCGGTGATGTTTGTGACAACTGTTATAGAATGTCTAATCCTGAACAAGAAAACTCTGATGAGGATATTTATGGTGATGTTTGTGACAACTGTGCCTATACAACAAATCCTTCACAATCAGATTTTGATGAAGATAGAATTGGTGATTGGTGTGATAACTGCATTATGACTTGGAATCATTATCAATTAGATGATGATGAAAATGGTGTGGGAAATTCTTGTGAAGGAATGCGCTATCAATGTTATGATGCCCATAGTATTGATCCAGGAAATACTGGAGTGACTCCTTAATTTTTTATTTTTAATTCTTTTTTTCTTTCTCTAGAATAAATTTCTACGCTTACAATCATTGATTCAAGATTTCCATTACATCCTGGAAAGCATATTTCTGCACCACCCTCAGTAAGCGATTCGTCACATACTTCTTTTTTATAGATTTGTCCTTCTTTTGGAGACTCTTGGCCTTCTGGAACATTCATTATCTTCCAATACATTTCTCCATATTTTAAAGGACATAACTCTTTAATTCTAACTATATATTTCATTATTTTGGAGAATTAGTGGTATCTTAAAAGTCTTATTAAACTTTATAAACTCTAACTTGGAAGTTTTTCCTGAAGCTATCTATTTTCTTTTTATTTACTAGATACATAACTCCACTGAAAAGTATTGCTGCTCCAAAGAATAAAGCAAACATAGTTCCAAAAATAAGGAATAATCCCCCTACAACGGGTGAAAATAAAGATATTATTGCACTGTTCTTTGTACTAAACCCCTTATCCTTTAAAAAAATGAATGCTATGAATGCTATCAGTATCGATAGATAAAATATTCTTTCCCAAATCATATCACAAGCTATATAAAAGGGGCATATAAAACTTTCTATAAATGTTAACAGATGCGCAGATAAAGGAGTTTAGGGGGTATTTACATAAAGCAGAGAATCCTTTATTTATTCACGATGGAGATACTGATGGGCTTTGCTCTTACTTATTGTTAAAGAAGTATATTGGTAAGGGAAAGGGCATAGTTGCAAAGGTTAGGTTTGGTGTTACTGAAACTTTCTTAAGAAAAGTTGAGGAGAACTCTCCAGATTATATTTTTATTTTAGATTTACCTATTATTGATCAAGAATTTATAGACAAGGTAAATGTTCCTGTTATATGGTTAGATCATCACCCCCCTGTAAAACGAAAAGGAGTTCATTATTATAATCCTCGTGAAGGTGATAATCCAGATTCAAAACCAACTACATATTATGCTTATAAAATTGCAGAAGAAAAAGATTTGCTTTTGGGTTCTATTGGTTGCATTGCTGATTGGTATTACCCGGAATTTCTAGATAAGTTAGATGATGAATATCCTGGTTTATTACCTAAGAAAAGATCTGGAAAGCCTGAAGAAATTCTTTTTGATTCTAAACTTGGAGAACTAATTGGTGTTGTTTCATTTATTTTGAAGTTGAGTTTAACAGATATTGTAAAATGTACTAGTATCTTTTTGAAGATAGAAGATCCTTTCGAGATTATTGAACAAAAAAGTCCAAAGGGAAGATATTTGTATAAAAAAATTGAAAAGATAAAAAATGAATATGATTGGATTTTGAAGCAGGCATTAAAAGAGAAACCAGAAGATGGTGTTCTTTTTGTGAAACATCCCCATACCAATCATTCCTTTGTTGGTGATTTGGCTACTGAGCTAAGTTATAGAACTAAATCTGTTTTAATTGTTGGTAGAGAAGATGAAGGAAGAATGAAAATGAGTATAAGAAGTACTGATGTAAAAATAAGTGATATTATTGCTGATTCTATAAATGGTTTGGATGCTTATGGTGGTGGGCATGAATTAGCTTGTGGAGCTAGTGTAAACATTAATGATTTTGATGAATTCTTAGAAAGGTTTAAGAAAGGTGTAAATCAGAGAAAGAAATAGGTGATATACATCAAGAAGCTTTTGCTTATACTATTATTTATTCCGTTAATTGTTTGTGCACAGGATACTGAGAATTATTATGGATATTCAGATTTGACTATTGATTATGATTTTGGAACTACTGTTACTATGTCTGGTTCTGGAAGTTTGGATTATTTAAAGGCCAGTTTGAATCTTTTTCCCAAAGAAAGTAGCATACACCACCTCTTATATTTATCCCAGGGAAACAATCTGATGTATCAGGAAAATCATGTAGCTTGGACATTCTATTATCATTAAGCATACTTTCTCTAAAATTGTTCAAGCCCTTTCCTCCATTATACCATCTTGCAGGAATAATCATTGATAAGAACCTTGGATTTAATTTTTTTGCCTGTTCAATAAATTTATGATAAATAGGTGTAG
>CAZUEV010000082.1:0-2529 GCA_964619355.1 Candidatus Woesearchaeota archaeon | reverse complement strand
CTACTCCTGAGAACATTGTTAGAACTGTTTCATCTTTTTTTATCAGTTTAGCAATTCTTAATCTTTCTGTGCTTGATTTGGATGAGAAATATGCTTTTTCCGGATTTACTTTGATTTTTACTCCGTTTTCTACGTGTATTGTTTCTTTTCTTCTTTCTCCTGCCATAATTTTTAGTTTTGGGAGTCTGTATTTTCCCGAAAAGTTTTTTGTTTTCTTTGTGACTACTTTTACATTTTTTAGTTTAGTTAGGAATTCTTTTGCTATTTCTTTTTCTTTCTTTTTTAGTTCTTTAGGAAAATTAGCGAAAACTAGTATATCTCCTATTATTTCGAAGGATTTTGGTACTAATTTTGTTTCTTCTTTATTTAATTTCATTCTTACTTGGTAATATAAATGAATGAAAATATTTATATACTATATGGGTAATTTAGATTTATCATGAAAAAGAGGAATTTATTATTATTTTCGATTTTGGTACTAATTATAGGTTCATTTATTCTTCCAAGCTTTGTGAGTGCTGCTTATGAGACCCCTGTTCAATTGGCTGCTTCTAATGGTGCTAACGTAGTTTTTGATCCAATAAAAGATTTATTTTCTAGTTGGGAAGAAGGACAGTTGAGTCCTAACATTGCTAAATATTTGTTTTTCTTTTTGTTGATGATAGTTATTTATGGTGCTGCTGGCATGATTCCTTTTGCGAAGAAAAAAGGTATTAGAACTATATTTTCTGCAATAGTTGCATTCTTGGCTGTTGCTTACTTTACCCCTGAAGATATTTATCTTTTAATGTCTACTTATGGTGCAATGGGCTTTGCTATTGCTGTTATTATTCCATTTTCTGTTCTGTTTTATTTTACTTATATGGCTGCAAAAAAATCAGATAAATCGTCGCCTGTAGTTGTTTTTATGAACTATGCTGCATGGATTATGTTTAGTATATGGTTATTGTATAAATTAATTTGGGGTTGGTCTAATGGAGTTATTGGTGGTCTAGAATTTTGGCTATTTTTGTTGGGATTATTACTTTCACTGGGAATGATTTTCTTTAATAAACAGGTTAGAGAAACAATCTTTAAATCTGTTCTTGGTCAACAAAAGGATGCAGGTATTAATAGACAAGAAAAGCTTAAGGCCGCCGGAAAAGTTTTAGATAAGGAAGCAGATAGAACCCTTAGTGGGGAAGATTAGTTAAAAATGATAAACCCATTTCAACCAATATTGGATTTTTTTACTGGTAGTTGGACTACCGGTGAAGTTGGATTTGAATTAGCTAAATATATCTTCTTAATTTTAATTTTTATAATTATATACTCTGCTTCTAAATTTCTTCCTTTCTTTAAGGATAAAACTGGGACGCAACTTATATTTTCTATTTTGGTTGCTTTTTTAGCTGTTGCTTATTTGACCCCTGCTGAAATATATACTATGTTGGCTTCTTATACTGCTCTTGGGATTACATTAGGTACATTCATACCACTTGCAATAATATTTTATTTTACTTTTGAGATTGGAAAGCATCCTAGTCCATCTTCAGTTGTATTGCAATACTTTTTGTGGCTTAGTTTTGGTGCCTGGTTGGTCTATAAACTGATTGTTGGTATGCAGGCAGACCTTCTTACTGATATTCAGATGTATATTTACTTTGGAGTTTTGGCTTTGGTTATTATCTTTGTTGTATTCAACAAAACTCTTAGAAAATGGATGTTTAAAGGTAGTTTGGATTCAAAAGTTACTGCAGCAAAACAAGATATCCAAAGAAGGGCTGCTGCAAGAAAACTTGAGACAGATGAAGCTGATGCTAGAGATGTTTAATTAAAACCATTTATCTAAACTTTTCTGTTTTTTTCCTTTTAATTTTTCTAATAATCTGTTGATTCTGTCTTCTGAGAAATCGTGGGAAGCCAATATTTTTTCAACTTTTGGTAAGTCTGGTTCTTTCCATCTCAATTTGTAATTCTTT
This sequence comes from Candidatus Woesearchaeota archaeon, assembly GCA_964619355.1. Lineage (GTDB taxonomy): Archaea > Nanobdellota > Nanobdellia > SCGC-AAA011-G17 > PNOQ01 > CAYFNK01. The sequence continues at coordinate 568 of CAZUEV010000082.1, read as the reverse complement.
ATTATTGGCATGTTCTTGAAAGTTGCATAGACTTCCTTCCAATTAAACTCTGTTTCTACGTTAGAAAATATCTTATCGAACTTTTTGTGTTCTCTAACTAATTTTAGTGCTGTTTTTGGACCAATACCTTTTACGCCCTTTGGGTTATAATCTGTACCAACTAAAATAGAAAGCGCAATTAGTTGTTCTTGGTTTATTTTTAGAGATTTTAGTGTTTCTTTTAATTCTATCATTTCTGGTTTTATTGTAATATATAGTCCATTTACTCTTCTTTTATTTGAAGATGTTATGTTTCTTATTGTTCTTGGCGCCGAATAGAGCAAAGAGTCTGTATCTTGGCTTACTACTGCGTAAACATCTTTCTTTTCTGCCATAAAGGATGCCTGTGCTTCTGCTTCTGAAGGTGCCTGTATAATTGGTAGACCCAATGCTTGAATGAACTCTTTTGATTCTTCAATTATCTTTCTGTCCATCCTTGTAAATTGTTTGCTATATTTTAACATAGCGCCAGTGTCTTTTTCCTCTGATGCTTTTGCATATTTTGTTTCTGCTTTTACTTTTCTTTCTT
>CAZUEV010000081.1:0-2609 GCA_964619355.1 Candidatus Woesearchaeota archaeon | reverse complement strand
ACCCTCTAAAGATTCACCTTCATTAACTGTAACATCAAAAAATTCAGAGTTCTCAACAAAATAAACACCACTTTCTTCAACATCAACAGTATCCTCAACTGAACCAAGCCAAACTGGTAAACTATAACCAAAAGAACCCGAAAGAAGATTAACATACTTCATTCCACTTTCACCAGAAATCAAAAGATCACTTAAATAAATTGTAAAATATCCAGATTCATGAGAACTCAAAGGAACAACATTTGTAGACACATCAACAAAATCGTCTTCAGGATCCACAACTATATTTATTCCTTCATCACCACGATTAAACAAATAAACATAAAACAAATTATTAAATTGTAAATCATCTGCCTTAACAAATCCAGGACTAATTGAAAATATTGAGTTATTCGTTTCTTGAACACTTAAAGGAAAACTGAAATCGCTTTGATGTGTTGAACCATTCTCATTAAAAATAACATCTTCAAAAACTAAGTCATAATCACCAGAAAAATCATCACTCAAATCAAAATAAAGATAATAATTGGTAGAATTCAACTTAATCAAATTAAAACTGGCAGGAACAGAAGAACTATTTTGATATAATTCAATCATATTTGATCTCAAGTTATCCTCGATATTACTGACAATAATTTCAGCTTGAACAGTTTCACCAGAAAAATAATTATCTTTCACAAAATCAACTTCTACTTGAGAAACTACAAAACCAGAAAAAAGAATTACAAACAAAAAACAAAAAACAACATATTTCATTTTTATTTACCAACAAGCTCTTTTGCCTTCTTCAGCGCCTTATCAAGATCTTTTTCCAACTTAGCTTCTCCCCTACCAATTCCCCTGGCAGGGCCACTTGCAGGAACATTACTCCTAGTAGTTGGATATCCTGGAGTAGACGGCCTTCTCGGAACAAAAACCGGGCTGTTTTCTCCACCACCTTTACCTTTTCCCTTAACGAATTTAATATAAGCAAACCAACCCAAACCTAAAGCAAGTATTACAACCAAAATAGCAACTAACCATGTCACCCAAGAACTATCTCCATCTTGCTGTGGTGGAACATACTCGTCATCTGGAGGAATAATATCTTCTGCAACACACTGGCCAATGCTTGTATCACAATAATAACCTGGGGCACAATCTAAATTATTGTTACATCTTGAAACTTGTTCAGTTTCACATTCACCAGTAATAAGATTACATATTTCACCAACTTGACAATCAAGATTAGAAATACACGATACACTTTCTTCAATACATTGACAAGAATTACTACAAACTAGAGAACTATTACAATCATTATTCGTTTCACACTCATCACCATCAGCCACACTACAATAATCTCCCCCTTGATAAGGAATATAAGTGCCACCGCCAACATTCAAAGCATAAAGAACCATTCCAGTTAATCTTTCATCCTGATTCCAAGAACCAGTAAATCCATCCTGAACAAACTCTAACCAATTAACTGAATCTGCAACAGAACCAGAACCACCTTTTCTTAAACCAATAACAGTTAAAGCAGTTAATTCAATGTTACCAGGACCAAAACTACCATCTCCAGATTGACCCTCATCAGATAACAACCAATCTCTATAAGAATTTCCACCAGTCAACATATACAAGAATGCATTATCCAGAATATCATCATTACAACTAGCCCTCAAATAGGGAATTGAATAAGAGCCATCATCTGCCTCATCTAAAGCCCAAGAACTAAACTGAGAATGATAACAATCACACCCACCAGCAGGACCATAGAAACAACCATTCTTTATCTCCAATTCATCACCAGCATCACCCCCATCAATTATGTAAAATGCTCCGCCAGAATAAAAAAGTAAGGAGCTTGAAACCCTTCCCACACAAATAACAGACATAGGTTCATAAATATCTGCCTCATCATGCTTGATACAAACCTCAAAATCAACCCAAGATTCATCAACCAAACAACCACCAGGAGCAGTCAGATTATATCCTTGCATAGAAAAGTGAGTCTCGATCCCACCATATCCAACAGCACATGTAGCTTGAGTATTACTACTATCTGGATTAAATTGAATTAACCATTGTCCACCAGCAAGATTTGCCTGCTGTTGATTCAATAACCACTGAACTTCACCTTCCACATCTTCACCAACAGCATCTAAAGCTAACACTGCCATAGAAGTATGAAATACATCACCCCAATTATTATTTACGTTCTCTAAAGATTTTAACTTATCAACACCATCTTGGTATTCATCATAATCACTAGAATAAAGAGCCAACACAGCCCAAGAAATAGTTTCAACATCTGAACCCCAATTAGTAGCCTCAAGCTGCGAAATTAACCAATCATAACCCTGCCCTTCATCAAAATCTAAATCTGCAACGTTCTCTTCTTCTGTTTCATTATCGGCCAAAGAAATACCTGCAAACACCAATATAGTCAAAACTAAAAATATTCCAAAAATACCTCTTTTTTCCATTACTCAATAAAGACGAGTAAATTATTTAAAAACCTTTTTGTTTTAAACAAATATGATAAAGCTACCAATTAGAGTAAAAAACATAAAATACCTAGATAAAGGTAAAAGATCTCTAGTTTATACAGGAAGTTACAAAAA
>CAZUEV010000080.1:0-2634 GCA_964619355.1 Candidatus Woesearchaeota archaeon | reverse complement strand
TGAAAGGGACTATCGATAGGTCTTCAATTGGTGAAGAAAAAGGTGGTTTAATAAGAAAAATTTATGCTAAATATGGTGAAGAAGTTGGTATTGAATTTTTGAGTAAGGTGTTTAGGTTAGGTATTGCTAGTTTGTTAGAATTAGGATTTACTATTTCAATTTCAGATACAGATATCCCTGATGCAACAAGGAAGAAGAATGAAGAATTAATTAAAAATGCTAAAGAGAAAGTTTACAAATTTATCGATGAATATAATGCGGGTAAATTAGAAGCGTTGCCAGGAAATACCGAAGAGGAAACACTTGAGTTGAGAATATCTGAAGTATTAAATAAGGTTAGGGATAAAGTTGGAGAACATGTAGTTTCAGTTATTGATGAAACTAATAATGCAGTGATTATGGCTAATTCAGGTGCAAAGGGTAACTTATTAAATTTGGCTATGATGTCTTCAGTTGTAGGTCAGCAAGCTATTGGTGGTAAAAGAATTGTTGGTGGATTCTCAGGAAGAGTTCTTTCTTCTTTTAAGAAAGGAGATCTTAGCCCTTCTGCAAAAGGTTTTGTTGATAAAGGTTACAAACAGGGGATGAGTCCTCAAGAATATTTCTTTAGTGCGATGACTGGTAGAGATGCGCTAATGGATACGGCATTAAGAACGCCAAAGTCTGGTTATTTATACAGAAGATTAAGTAATGCATTGCAAGATATTAGAATTGAATATGATTATACTGTTAGAGATGCAAGAAAAAAGATTATACAGTTTAAATATAGTGAAGATGGGATGGATGTTTCAAAGAGTGATGGTGGTACGATAGATGTTAAAAGACTTGTAAAAGAGGTAAAAGGAAAATGAGTAAAGCGTTTGATAAGTATGTGGATAAATTGCCAGGAAGGATTTTACATAATTTAAAAGTAGAATCTGAAAAGCAGAAGTTAACATCTTCCCAAATTGATGAAGTTCTTAAACTTGCAATGAATGCTTATAATGAATCTTTAATATCTCCAGGTGAAGCTATTGGTGTTGTTACTGCAGAAAGTTTTGGTGAAGCAGGTACACAAATGACACTTAATGTTTTTCACTTGGCAGGTGTTGCCGAAATGCAAGTTACCCAAGGATTGCCAAGATTAATTGAGATTTTTGATGCAAGAAAGGAACCATCTACACCAAGTATGACTGTTTATCTAAAATCTGAATATTCTAAGGATGAGAAGAAAATAAGAAAGATTGCAAGTTTTATTAAGGAAATGACTTTAAAAGAAATTAGTTCTGAATTTTCTTTAAATGTTATGAGGGGTTGTGTTGAAGTTACTTTGAACAAGAAAAAAATGGTTGCTTTTGGTTTTACGGCTAAGCAGGTTATAGATTCTTTGATTGAAAAGGTAAAAAATATAGATGCCAAGGAAATAAAAGGTGGGATTTTGATAAGGGAAGTTTCAAGTGAAGAAGAAATTAATTTAATCAGTTTATACAAATTGAGAGAAAAAGTTAAAGATACTGTTGTTAGAGGATTAAAAGGAATTACACAAGTTTTACCTACAAAAAGAGACGGCAAGGTAGTTATTTTATGTGCTGGTTCAAATTTGAAAGGAGTTTTAGAGATGAAAGAAGTTGATTGTAAACATATTTTTTCAAATAATATTCATGAAGTAGCGTCGATTTTAGGTATTGAGGCTGCTAGACAAGCAATAATTGATGAAGCTACGAAAGTTATTAGTCAACAAGGTTTGGATATTGATATAAGACATGTTATGTTCTTAGCAGATATAATGACTCATGGTGGAATTATAAAAGGTATTACAAGGGGTGGAATTGGTGGTGAAAAGGAATCTGTTTTGGCTAGAGCAAGTTTCGAAACTCCAATAAAACATATTAAAGAAGCAAGTCTGATAGGTGAAATAGATAATTTAAAAAGTGTTATTGAGAATGTTATAATTAATCAACCAGTTCCATTGGGTACTGGGTTGCCAGGGTTGGTTGTAAAGATGAGGAAGAAAAATGAGTCTAAAAAGTCTTAGAGAAGCATTAAAGGAAAAAAAATTAGTAGTTGGTACTAGTGAAACTATTAAGGCCTTGAAAAAGGGAAATGTAAAAGAAGTTTTTGTAGCAAAGAACTGTTCTGATTTAGTAAAGAGTGAGTTGAAAGCTTTGGCTGAGATTTCTAAAGTAACCTATACTGAGTTGGATATTGCAAATGAAGAATTGGGAGCAACATGTAAGAAACCTTTTTCTATAAATTGTTGTTATTATTAAAATGAAATTAAATCGTGATCTTATACAATACATTGGTTTGTTTGAAAAGATAACTAGAACTAGAGTTAAGAACTGCTTTTTCCAAGGAGAATGTTTAGTTTTTGTCGTTGGATTAGGTCAAAAAAGTAAGGCTATTGGAAGGGGTGCAACCAATGCAAAGAGAATTTCTGCTTTAATTAAGAAAAGAGTCAAGATTGTTGAGCATAATAGTGACCCAGTTAAATTTATAAATGGATATATTTATCCGGTAGAAGCTGAAACTGTCAGAAATGACAATGGAAGTGTGGAAATCAAAGTTAAGTCTCTTAAGGATAAGGGGTTGTTGATTGGAAGGAATAGAAAAAATCTTGATGATTTAAAGTCAGTTGTTGACTATTATTTCAAG
>CAZUEV010000079.1:0-2684 GCA_964619355.1 Candidatus Woesearchaeota archaeon | reverse complement strand
ATTTTCAATAGCGGATGATTCGGGTTATGATTATTATCAACAGAGAGTTATAGACTCAACTGCACAAACTGTAAATTCTGGAGATTATTTTTACACCAAAACCGCTAAAGTAATATACAATGGGATGAGGGAGTATGAATTTGTTGATCAAGTATATGATAATTTACAGAATCCAGTAACTATAGATCAAGCATCGGAGGAAACATCAGATAGCAATAATCCTTATTATATAGATAATGGTACGATAGCTACCAGTGACCAAGCAAACTTAACTTTCTATTCGTACTGGGCAGATGATTCATTCTTGGATTATGCAATAATCAATATAACCGGACCTGGTACAAATGGAACAAGTACAGTTCTTTATCAAAACTTATCAAGCACTATAAGGAATGGTACTTCAATAGTCAACGAGTCTTCAGTTAATATCACATTAAACTCTTCAGAAATCAATGCTGGAAATGTAACTTGCAATATAACTGCTTATGATATTTCTGGGAAATATAATTCTACAGTTATAATAGCAGAAGTTTTAGACTTAACTCCTCCGTCAATAGATTTGGTGTTGAATAATCCTAATGTAACTGACGATCTAGATCCAAATAAAACTATAGAAATAAATGTAACATTATTCGAATATTCTACTTTAGATAAAGTAAATCTCTATTATAGAAATAATAATTCGGGTTCTTGGAGTAATTGGTCAAATACAACAATGGCTAACATAGTATCATCAACATACAATTACACATATGCAACAAATATAACTCCAAGTTTAGAAGCAGCATACCAATATTATATTGGTGCGAATGACACTGATAGCAATACTGCAAACTCATCTGCGTATAATCTTTCTGCGTATTTTGATTACTCTTGGACCATAACAGATAATTTAACTGCAAATTCAGGAGTGTTTGATACTAATATTTCATTAGGAAACTTAACATTAAACAATACCGGAGATTATAACCTAACATTTACGGGTTCTGCAGGGGTATTTGGTTCTAGAATTTTTATAAATGGAAGTCAAGCAAGTACAAGTCCACAATTTGAAGTAGAGAACGGAACTTCTGTTGAGCTGAATGTTACTGGAACTACAAGAGAATCTGGTCAGACCGAAGGTACGGATGCAGTTACTATAACATTTTCAAATAATACTGCAACTCCAACATCAGATACTGCATCAGTAAGTTTAGTTACAATTTCTGGAGGTCCCTTTTTGCATACAGAAATAACTCAATATAATCAAACTGTTAATCTGGGTGATACTGGAATATCTTTAACTGCTAGAGTTACAAATCTTGGAAATGAAACTGCTACTAATACAAATGTTACATTTGTATTGCCAACTGGGTGGAGTGTGTCTGCAGAACAGAGTTTAACTTCAAATTTCGGGACACTGTCAGTTGGATCATACGATGCCCATCAGACAGAAGTAGACATATCTTCTTCAGCATCAGCAGGAGCACAAACTGTTACAGCCAACTCAATATGTGCAGAGAACAAGACAGGATCAACATATGTGACAATTACAGTGGTTGATCCAAATGCTGGTGGTACAGAATCCAGTGAAGAAACAGGAGGCTCCTCCGGAGGGGGAGGCGGTGGTGGAGGTGGAGCATCACTATCCGTAGAAGAATCTAATAGATTCTTTAGTAGTGAAGACTCTTTTGAATTAGTAAGAGGAGAAGATCAGATATTTACAATTCCATTAGAGAATCCATACGATGATGCAATACTAAGAAACCTAAGAATATCATTACAAGGTTTCTCAAAGGATTACATATTCTTCTATCCTGGAAGCATATCGCAGCTAGGAATAGGAGAATCGGAAGATATCAAGGTAGAAATTACAGCACCTGGATACTTCACACAAGGACAGTATGATTTAGAATTTACATTTGAAGGTAAATTGTATAACACAAACACTTCAAAGACAATAGACTTTCTATACACAAAGGATGTAGCACTATATCTGTTCGATGTCTCAAGAGCAGATGCAACGGATTACAAGCTACAAGCAGAGACATACTTACAAGATATGATGGATAGGGGATACATAACAGATGACATGGAAGAACTATTCCAACAATTAGATGGAAACTACAACATAACTGAGTTCGGAATAGTAAAAGACATCTTTGAACAGATAGAAGAACTCTACGAAGCAGCAGTAGATTCGGATGAAGGGATACAAGAACTAGAGCAAGCATTAAGTGAAGCAGGAGCTAAGAAGATAAATGTAGAAGAGACAGAAAGGTTAGTACACCTAGCAAAATCCTCTTTCGAAAGAGGAGACTTTCTAATAGCGTTAGAGAGAGTAAAGGAAGCTAAGCTAACACTAGCAATAGAATCGAGTGGGAAATTCTTCAAAGAAGTTACATATGCAATGAAAGAGAATCCTGGACAAACAACTGCAGGATTTGGAGCATTTGGAGTCTCAGTAGTTGGACTATCTCTGTTCACCAGATGGAGATATATAAAGAGAAAATTGAAGAAACTAGGTGAGGAAGAAAATCTATTAACAGAATTGATGAAAGCAGTACAGATAGAAGTATTTGAGAAAGCAAAGATGAGCATGAAGGAGTACGGTGAGTCCATGATTCAATATGAGGAAAGATTGGGTAATATAATTGGAGAGAAAATAACTTTCCAAAATAAAAAAGATAATTTACTAAAATTCA
>CAZUEV010000078.1:0-2691 GCA_964619355.1 Candidatus Woesearchaeota archaeon | reverse complement strand
TATACTTAAGATATTTTAGAAAAAAAGAAACAAAAACGGAATTAGATGAAGATGATGCGGAAAAAGTAATAGATTTCATAAAAAAAGAAAATGGAAGGGTAACTCAAAAACAAATCAGAAAAAACCTAGCACTATCTGAAGCAAAAGCAAGCCTAATAGTTACAGAATTGGAACACAAAGGAGTTGTAACAAGAATAAAGAAAGGTAGAGCTAATGTAATAATCCTAAACAAAAAATAATTAAACGCTAAACTGAACATATACTAAAGAAGAGATTACATAAAACATGAGCAAAGTATAAACAACTGTCAAGAAAAACCAAACCCAGAATTTCCAATCATCAATTGCTTTAGTTTTCTTTCCAATATGGTACTTAATATTAGTTATCAAATTCAATAACAAAAACAAAGGAACACCAATAGACAAAATAACGATATAAATAATAAAATAAGAATAAACCAAACCTAAACTAATCTTATACAAAACAAAAATACCTAGTGCAAGAAAGATAATCCAATACCAAACCCACCACCACCTAAATGGCTTTTCCTCTTTTTTCATACCTAGAACCAGAATTTAGAATATAAAAATTTAACGCTATTTATTTAGGCAATATTTACACCACTTTAAGTGCCATTTTTAGCTCTTTGATAACATTTAAATATCTTACAAAATATAGCAATATTGGAGGTAATCCATATGGGAAAAAAAGTTGTTGGAAAAATATCAAACTATTTTGATAAGATAGGGGTTGCAGTGATAGATTTGGAAGGCACAATTAAGGTGGGGGACCAGTTAACAATTGGAGATGGTGAAGAATCATTCTCACAAGCAGTAAATTCTATGCAGATAGAGCATGAAAACGTTGAAAGGGCTAAAAAAGGCCAATCAATCGGTATGAAGATCGATAAAAATGTAAAGAAAGGTTGGAAAGTTTACAAAGAATAATAAACTTCTTTTCCTTTTTCTAAAATTAGTTTAAATCCCCTAATTATTTTTCCGTACCAAGGAATATTATCAACAGCAATTGGTTTTAATTCTTCTAAACTATGACTATTACCATACTCATCATCGTAATCAAATTTAAAAATTAATTTGTTTGTTAAAAAATATTTACCAACAACACTAGCTTCAATAGTAACAGTTTCATCATTTTTATTAATATTAAACGAACGAGAACTACCCAATTTTAATTTCAAATTATCAACCTTTGCTTTTGAACTCAAAGTAAACTTAACAACAAATTCTTCATTATAATCAACTTTTTTAGGATAGCTTATATCAGAGACAGACAAATCTGGTTCATCTAACAAACTTATCTTAACAAAAGAATACAATTCAATATCACTATTTTTAGCAGAAAAAACTAAGTTACTCGAATCAGGAATAATTTCAAAATCAATTTCTTCAGATTGATCAACAGATAAACTAATAGATTTACAATCATCCTTAAAACAAATATTCAATCCATTTATACCACCAGCACCAGTATTTTTTACATCACAAGTAACATAAACAGTTTCAAAATCATAGTAATAACTTTTTGAAGGGTCACAATCCAAAGACAAAACATCCGAATAAGATTTATCTTCCTGCTCTTCTAATTTAGAAATCATCTCCATTGCCTCTTCTTCAGAAATAAATTTATAACCTTGGTCATTTGCAAATCTAAAAGTATCTGATGAAACTGAGCCAAAAATATCAACAGATTCTATAGTTGAAGTATAAATATAACCACTTGGTTTATTATCTGGAACTCTAACTATCCAAAACAAATTGCTTTCCAATCCAGGCCTTAATAAAACTGGTTTAAATAATTCGTCAACATCGGATGGAACTTTAGAAATTCTAACTCCATCATAGGTAAACTTGTTGTAAGGATTATCAACTGTGACCATGAAAGGAACATAACTTCCAGGAGCAACCTCATCAACCAAAACATCAAGATTCAAATCAAAAACAGGTTCAATGATATCGCCTTCGCTTAATACATTTGCTTCAACACTCAATTCGCCAAGATTTACATCAATTCCATTACCGAGCCAACTATATTTAATTGCAGCATCTGAACTATCAAAACTTCTAAATAAATCAACATGTGCAGGATTCAACCAACCAAACTCACCAAAAGTAACGTCATAAGGAACCCATCCATATCCTGGAAAATAAACTTCTGCCCAACCATGATTTCCAAAAGCATGGTCAACATTAGTATAAGCGCTACCAGAAACAAATCTTGCAGGAATTCCAACAGATCTTGAAAAAGAAATAAATAATGACGTTATCTCATCACAAACACCCTCACCATTTTCTAAAACCCAAGAAGATGGCAAAGCAGCTTTAGCAGTTAAAGTATTAAGATCATAATCAATATGTTTCTTGGTCCAATCAGCCAACTTAAAAACAGCAGAATACAAATCAGTTTCTCCAGCAACAATTTCTTGTGCTTGATTTATTATATCATCATTAATATCTATTGTTTCGCCAGGAAGAGTATATTCTTCAAGTTCAGGATCTAAATCTTGAATTGGAAACTGAATACCTTCAATTTTGTAAATAATATTTGAAGTCTTAACTCTTGAAGCAAGACCAATCTCATAATTTGAACTAAATTCTGTCCAATAATATTCTATAAAATCTCCTTCAGTTATTTTTGAATTCGGATTTGAACTAGGATTTAAACTTAAAATTT
>CAZUEV010000077.1:0-2854 GCA_964619355.1 Candidatus Woesearchaeota archaeon | reverse complement strand
GCGATATTCTCAGTTTTTACAGCTTCTAAAGATAGAGACAAAATAAATAAAGATCCTGAATTAGTTTTGAACACTATCTTCCATGTTTTGTTTGACACCTTGAAAATGTTTTCAACTGTTGCACCATTCATAACTGAAAAAATTTACCAAAATTTGAAGGAAGAGTTTGGTTTGAATGTTGAGAGCATCCATTTATTTGATTGGCCAGAACCTTCTGAAAGTTTGATAGATGTAAAGCTGGAAAATAATTTTTTGATTGCAAAACAAATTGTACAGGCTGGACTTGCAGCAAGAGAAAAATCTGGTTTTGGAGTCAGGTGGCCATTAAACAAAATTACTGTTGTTTCTAGAAACAAAGATGTTAGGGAGGCAATAAGTTCTTTGGAAGGATTAATTTTATCTAAATTGAATATCAAGAGCATAGAATTTAAAGAAAAATCCGATTCTTTTAGTGTTGAATTAAGTCCTAATAAAACTGCAATTGGAAGAGATTTCAAAAGAGATGCACCAAAAATAATTAGAGATATGAATGAAAAGATTATGAAAGATATAATTGAAGAAAAACCAACTTTCATTAATAAATTTAGTTTAAACAAGGAACATGTTTTTGTAAAACAAATAGTTCCAGATAATTTGAAGGTTTCTGAGTTTAAACATGGGCATGTTGTATTGGACAGCGAAATTACAAAAGAATTGGAGACTGAAGGATATGTTCGTGAATTAATAAGAAGATTGCAAGATTTAAGAAAAGAATTTAAATTAAACAAAGTGGATAAAATTAACATTTCTATAGATTCTGATTTGGATATTTCTTCTTGGAATGGATTTTTGAAGGAACGTGTAGGTATTAATGATTTGGTATTTGGTGAGAAAGATTATTCAGAATTTAGAAAATTTGAGATAAAAGACCATAAATTTAGTGTACATTTTGAGATTTTTAACAACTAAAGAATAGGTACTTTATTACATATCCTTTTATATATTTTTCCATTATCTTATTTGAATATAATCATTCGAGTGGGGGTTAAGAATATGACTGAAGAGAAAAGAAAAGTTACGATTAAGATTGTTAATATTGTTTGTTCAAGCTCATTGGAACACGATATTCATTTGGTAAAACTGGCTGAGACGCTAACCAATACAGAATATAATCCTGAGCAGTTTCCAGGGCTTGTTATGAGGATAAAGGATCCAAAGACATCTGCTTTGATATTTAGTTCTGGTAAAATAGTTTTGACTGGTGCTACTTCTTTGAAGATGGTTAGGGAATCTATTAATCAAATAATTAAAAATATTGCTAAAATTGGTGTTAAAATAACTGTAACTCCAAAGATTACTGTTCAAAATATGGTTGCTTCAGGTCAGATAGGCATGGTTTTGAATTTAAATAATTTGGCTATGAAACTTGAGAATGCAGAATATGAGCCTGAGCAATTCCCAGGATTAGTGTATAAACTACCAGGAACTAGGGCAACATTCTTGTTATTTAGTAATGGAAAGATTGTTTGTACAGGTACTAAATCTGAGACTGATTTAAGGGATGCTGTTAGGAAATTGATACTTACTCTCAAAAAAATAAAGTAGACCCCAATAATCTTTTTATTTAGTCTCATTATCTTATTTTAGGGGGCATAAATGCAAGAAGATAGTTTTTCACAGGTAGATGAGTTTAAAGAGTTTTTTGAATCAGTATACTCTAATGAATTGATGAATATAAGTAAAAAGGGTGGCAAATTTATTTTAGTTGATTTTTCCGAGTTATCAAGGTTTAGTGTGGATTTGGCCGAGCATTTATTGAATGAACCCAGTGAGACTTTGTTGAATGCTGAATTGGGTATTGATCAAGTTGGACTGTCCCTAAAGAGTAAAATTAGAGTTAGATTTTTTAATCTCCCCGAATCTCAATCTATTAAGATAAGAGATATCAGAAGCAAAAATATAGATAGTTTGCTGATTATAGATGGGATAGTTAGGCAAGCTTCAGATGTAAGGCCACAAGTTGTATCTGCTAAATTTGAGTGTCCTTCTTGTGGTAATATTTTATCTATCCTTCAGTTGGATTCTGCTTTTAGAGAACCTTCAAGGTGTAGTTGTGGTAGGCAAGGTAAATTTAAGTTAATTTCAAAAGATCTTGTTGATGCACAAAGATTAGTTATTGAGGAAGCTCCTGAAGATTTAGATGGTGGCGATCAACCTAAGAGATTGAGTATTTTTCTTAAAGAAGATCTTGTTGAACCAAAAATGGAGAAAAAAACAACTCCGGGAAGTAAGATTAAAGTTTGTGGTACAGTTAAAGAAATTCCAGTATTTTTGAAGACAGGTGCACAGTCCACAAGATTTGATTTGGTTATGGATGCTAATTATGTTGAGGCAATGCAGGAAACTTTTGAAGGTTTAGATTTTTCAAAAGAAGAAGAAGAAAAGATAAAAAAATTATCAAAAGATCCCAAACTTTGGAATAAATTAATTAATACAATTGCACCCACTATCTTTGGTTATAATGAAATAAAGGCTTCGTTACTTTTACAACTTTTTGGTGGAAGTAGAAAGATTCTCTCTGATGAGTTAATTAAAAGAGGTGATATTCACATCCTTTTGGTTGGAGATCCAGGGGCAGGTAAATCTCAATTGCTTCAGTTTATTGGCAAGGCCGCTCCTAAAGCAAGGTTTGTAAGTGGAAAGGGTGCTTCTGGTGCAGGATTAACTGCTGCTGTTGTTAAGGATGAATTTTTAAAAGGTTGGAGTCTTGAAGCTGGTGCAATGGTTTTAGCAAATAAAGGACTTTGTGCTATTGATGAGTTAGATAAGATGTCTCACGAAGATAGAAGTGCTTTACATGAAGCTTTGGAACAAC
>CAZUEV010000076.1:0-2886 GCA_964619355.1 Candidatus Woesearchaeota archaeon | reverse complement strand
CATTATATTTCCAGATAAGATCTCCTTTCTCGTCACCCTGAAATTCCCAAGGCTCTACAATAACAATTGCACCTTCCCTTATCCAAAGAGTTCTTTTTAATCTTCCAGGAATTCTACAAATCCTAGTTTTTCCATCCATGCAGGCAACATGCATCCTAGAACCACCCAATCTTTGTGTAACTGTTCCAATAACTTCCTTTCCTTTGGGAGTCCTAACTCTAATTGGCTGGTCAGTACCAGTACCTTTTTGCTTATATTTTGGATTGGGTTTCCTATACATAAATTAAGGACCCAGAATTAGTTTTATAAAGGTTCCTCTTCAGGCAGTCTTCTCAACAAAACTGTAAGTCTGTAAATTCTTTTTCCCTTATTTTTATTCTCACCAATCAAAGATCGAGTAATTTTAGTTTCACCATTAAACCTTTGTTTAAATTTTCTAGAAAGAGTTACGGCAAAAGTAGCATTATGTGTATGAACATCCAAACCCTCTTTTAACTTTTTTTCTTCAGTTATTTTAATGCCCTCTTTTTTTAAATGAGTATAAACAAATTTTATAACCTCTTCATCAAATGGGCGTATTTGAATTTTAGCTTTATGAAACATTTAAACCTCAACTATTTGTGCATGGGGTATCCCGTCAACAGTAATAATGCTATCCTTATTTAAAATACCCAATTTTAATGCAAAATTTATAGTTTTCTTTCCAACAAGATTAATATTGGAAGAATTCATAAATATCTCTTTAATTTCTTCGTTAGTTTTTTTCTCACCCTTATAAAATCTCTCAGAAACATCTAAAACTAAATCACCCTCTTGAAACTTCTTACCAATCAAATCTTCATCACAGACGGCAAATACAATCCTATCTTTTGATTCATGTTTTTTCACATACATTATATTTTAGCCTTTACAGGATGTTTGGCACCACAGGCCATACATTTTAACATGGAAATTCTATCTTCTTTAGTTAGTTGTGTATCTGGTTTTCCACAATCCTTGCATAAAACAAAATCTTTAGTATACTTAGCTATTTTTTCATTTATCAAAGTTGAATTTAATTTTCTACCCAAAATTAATCTTTGACCATCTAAATTACCTGGAGTAGCCAACTCTCTTTGCAAATATTTCAAAATTTGTTTTGGATCTCTGTGTAATAAATTAGAAACTTGAATGAAATTGGTTATTATTGTTTTATTTCCCTCTATTCTGGAAATCAATTTAGGAATTTCAAATCTTTCACCAGAGTGAACAGTTTTAGGTAACTTTGACCTTGCTCTTTCCAAAAGTGATTCGTAATCGCTCATCCTAATATTTTTACCTTGCCTGGTTTGATTTCAAAAATCTCACCATCTCTTAGGAGCCCATGAATGATTTCATTAGCTTTATCCTCACCAACATCGGATTCTTTAATGATGTCTAATTTATTGGCTCCTTCTACAGAACTCAGCTTTTCTATAATATTTAAGATTTTTTGTCTATCTCCTTCCGAAGAAGAATCATCAACAACCGATTCTTCCTGAACAACAATTTGTTGATCTTCTACAACAGTTTCAGTAGGTTTTTCATACTTAACTTCGGCAGGTTTATCTCCATACAATTTAGTCAACTCTTTCTTCCTAAATGATAACCACTCATGATTATCCAACTTCTTAACTATCTCAGGAACTATATATTTTTCACCATTGTATTCCTTAACTTTACCAACTAAAAGAATAAAATCTCCTACTTCAACTTTTTCAAGAATTTTTACATCATCTTTCCAAGATTTCACTTGAATATTTCCAGAACCATCATCAATCGTAATTGTTGCATAAGTTCCATCTTCACTAATGTAAGTAGTAATAATATTTGCAATTATGTTAACTCTTGAAATATTTTTATCTCCAATAGAAACATAGTTGGGTTCCCACTCTCCAGATTTTTGAACATATTCACCATTAACTAAATCAAAAATTCTAACTTTATATGCAATTTGTCTTATCTGCTGATTTTCCATTTTATATCCTCTGAATATGTCCTCTCTTTGGTTCAAAAATATCTCCACTTCTTTTCAACTTCTCAACAATTTCGAGAAGTTTATCTTCTGGTATCCCCTTACTCACAGCATCAGATTTAACTTCATCTAATAAAACAGTCTTACTATCTGATCTCAATTCAAGTTCTTGGATTATTTCCTTTACGAGTACAATTCTACTCCTTTCAGATGCACTAACTCTACCAGAAAATCTGTCAATATCAAAGCTCTGAGTTTCCTCATCAAATCCAACTTGGGTTAAACAATATTTAAGTAAGTTTATTGCCAATTTTGCATCATTTTTGGTAACAGTTTTTGACAGCTTAACCCTTGCAGAAGCTTCAGCTAACCTAGTAATTGCTTCAAGCTGTCTTGGTGTAACTGGGATCGGTTTTATTTCCTGCTCGGAAGCCATCGGAGATGAAGGATTATTTCTTAAATCAACATAAAATTTTATTATTTCCTCCTTAGCACTATCACTTAAAGTTGGCTTAATATTGTTCTTGGAATATGAAATGTATTTCCTTAACAAATCCAAATCAATACCCTCTGAAGAAATATTTTCTTTTTTAGGAGGATTCAACATATGTGAAGCAATATTTGTATCTTGATCTCTATTGGGTAAATCTCTTATTGGAAAAATCAAATCGAATCTACTTATTAGTGCTGGTGGAAGATCAATTTGAGATGCAATTGGAGTGTAAGGATCAAATCTACCTTGTTTTGGATTAGCTGCAGCAAGAACAGTTGTTTCTGCCCTCAACGTTGCTTGAATATTTGCTTTAGAAATTGTAACTGTTTGTTGCTCCAAAGCTTCATGTAAAGCACTTCTATCTTCAGGGGACATCTTATCTAACTCATCAATAGCACAA
>CAZUEV010000075.1:0-2909 GCA_964619355.1 Candidatus Woesearchaeota archaeon | reverse complement strand
AAGTACTATTCAAAAATATTTCTCCAATTGCATTTCCCAAACTATTATCATAAAACGCAACCCATTTCATGTTTTGATCTAAATTTGAAACAGTTGCCAAACTTTGATTCGTTATAACATTTGATGAGTTTTCATATGCACTTAATGAAAACAATTCATCTTCAACTATTACTCCATTCATGTAAAAATTCTTCCAATCTTGCGTTGCAGTACTAGTTTGATTCTTCTCACAAATTATTTGATAATTTTTTGAATATATCTTGCAGTTGTAAGTATAAGGCTTAGATGAATCATCACTAGATTGGCCAGAGACATTGAAAAAGTATAGCAATTGTCCTTCTATATTACCGATGGTGATCGAAGTATCTGCCCTACTAGAATAAGTTGTTAAACCAATCTGATATTCTGGATAATAATCCATTGGATGAGCGCCGTAAATACTCAAATTCGTTCCAATTGCATTATACGCATTCTGCATCAAACCGCCAGTTGACGTATTGAAGTATGAAGTGAAGTATGAATTCGATATTGTATAGAAATCAGAAGTATTAGAATAAATAATGTCTGAAGTATATGCCTTGTTATTGGCCGTCTTAGAAGAAACAATGTAGTACTCTCTCGTCTCGGACTGATTCAACGATGACAAAAATACAACATTCGAAGAATACAAGGTAGTTCCAGTTTGATTGGTGTTATATATCTGAGATGGAATCTCTAAGTAATTATATCCATTGTATGCTAAAACTCTAACTGAATTGTTTGCTTGTTCATATGAAAAGTTTATTTGAGTGTCTATTGGTTCAAAGAATCTTTCCCTTGTTCCTGGCTCTGTAACATTTATTTTTCTCCTAAACGAGAAAGGATTTCCATCTTCGTCTGTATAGTTTCCTTGCCATGTTTGTGATTGGTAAAATGTTTTATACCAATCTTGTGAATTGATTTTCACATCATACCAACCTTGTGAACCATTTAATGTGTAATTGTAGGAATAAATGTTGGAGACATTAATCATATTTTCCGCATTTACCCAAATAATTCCTTCTGAATCAGTTATTGTTATTGTAGGTGTTGCAGTTCCTGTTGTGTTTGTTCTTAGTTCTACTTCAGTGGTATTAGCAAAGAATGATCTTGCTTGATTATTTTCATAAGTTTCTATGTAATAATGATCTAATGTTGGTATCAAATCATATTCAATCGTAACATTTGCTAAACTTGGTGTTGCATTCTCAGTACCATTAAACTCAAATTGATATTGAAAATAAGAATTGTTTCCCAAGGATAATTGCTGCGGAGAAGTATCATTTATATCTGTCCAACCCTCACCATCACATGCAGCATCATCACAGGATCTAACAGAGACATTAAGCTTCATGAGTCCCCTATTATAAATATCTAGTACTTCTTGAGAAGTTAGTGACCTATTAAAAACTGCAACATCATCTAAAGTACCTCCAAAAAATAAGCTACCATGATTTCCTGCAAATCCACCCACTGTAAATTGAGCAATATTCCCTGTGACGGAAGTTATACCATCTGTATCAGAAGCAACCGAAACACCATCCACATAAACTATTCTATCAAGTCCATCAACCACACCAACCAAAAGGTGCCAGTTACCATCGTTATAACCACCATTATGATTCAAATAAGTATGTCCCCCTGCTGCATTATACGTCAACAAACCAGCATTACCTGCCCCGCCATTTCCAATAGTAATACTAAATAAAGTGCTATTAGCTGCACTTCTCTTTAAACTCATAGGATACATGGCGGCGGCAGATGTTGTTTTAAACCACACAGCTTGAGATACATATTGTATATTTTCACCAATAACTACGTTTGAACCTGGACCAATAAGTATATCATCAATACCATCAAAAGTTAATCCATTACCAACTTGCCCAGTTGCATTATATTCGTCTCCCTCAAAATCATAAGCCCATGCAGAATAACCATTACCTGAATAATCAGTTATGTTTCCAGATATTTCATTTAGATAATACAAAACTGTGTTAAAAGTCATATTTGCATCGGATTCTACCTGTTGGTTTGCTGGAAGCACTCCTACTCTTCCATCAATCCAAGAAAGATTCAACCACTGTGATTCTGAACCGGGATTGAATATCTGACTAGTATATTCTCCAACCTCAACATACTCATTCTTCTGTCTTTGATAAATATCATGGACTTCTTGAGCAGACAAAGATCGATTCCAGATTGCAAATTCATCTATATTACCTTTGAAAGGATAATTTGATCTTTCTACATCATAACCGATGCTAGATGGGGAGGTTGAAGAAGAAATTGCTCCCCCTGATGCTCCACCTCCAACATATGCACCATTTTGATAATAAGAAACAGTATTTCCAGCACCATCATTAGTAACTAAAAAATGCACCCATTCCCCAGTAGGCAAGGCAGGAGTAGTATATCTTAAAGATCCACTGTAATAAATTACTACTGCAGTACTACTTGGAAGAGTACCAATATAATAGGCATTTCCATTATTCCAACGGGACAATATTGTCCCATAACTAGAATCTCCACCGTCAAGATTAACCCAGGCACTTAATGTCATTTCAGAGGGATTCAAACTAACATCATTACTTAAATTAATTCCTTCATTGCTACCCTCAAAACTTATAGCATTATTTAATTTTCCGGCAACTCCATAATTTGGACCACCAACAGGAGATCCATTATTTCCCGCTCCACTATAATCAACTACCGTTCCGCTTGCCTCATTCATATGCCACAATCCAACATTACCAGTCATGTTAACTCCACCATAAAAATTTTCATCAATTGCATCATTTGGAAACTGCTGAAAAGTATCATTACCAGTTAATTCAATATACCCTCCAGTAGAATTAAACTCTGTCAAATTATAATTTCCAGAATCAAACTCG
>CAZUEV010000074.1:0-2914 GCA_964619355.1 Candidatus Woesearchaeota archaeon | reverse complement strand
TATTATTTTCTAATAATTCTATATAGTTTGGGGTTTCATCTTCCCATTCTGCAACTATTACAAAGGTTCCCCAAGTATCTTCTGCCTCAAGATAATTAGAATAAAGAATATTGCATGTGGGATCAGTATAATCTGTTGAAAATCTCCATTCTATACTCTCTGAAGTATTTCCTTCAATATCCTCACAACTTACATACCAGCCATTATTTTGTTCTTCAGATGTATTAAAAATTCCAAAATCAACTAAACCAAATTCAGGATTGTTTATTTGGGATATATTTTGATTATTTAAAAATAATTTACAGTATTCAATCTCTTTATCATTCGTTACCGATGCCACAAAAGAGATATTTTCATAGTTAAATGCACTCCCATATTCCGGTGTTTGTGGTTGTATCTTAAAATTATTTGTATCCTCATATTCGGAAATTTCTTCTTCAGATAATTCTTTTACGTAAATTGAAAAATTATCTATATATCCATTAAACCCATAATCTTCACCTTCATTTTCGTTTCCTAGAATAAATTTATAATCTGGTGCTTCAGTAATTAAGTTTGCTTCATTTAATGGAATATCTGAATAATTTGTAGCCAGATCTTCAAGTAAACCATTTATGTATAATCTTAATTCTGATCCAGAGTAAGTTATTGCTATATGCGAATAATTGTTAAAATTTATATTTGGACTTTTTAACACTATTTCACCTTCTTCTTGATTTGAATTTCCTTTAAAGAACGTGTGGACTTCTAAACCATTTTTTTCTGTCAAATAAATTTTTGTGTGATCAAAATAACCAACTTTCATTATTGGTGTTGGAAATGTTATTGGCCTAAGATTAAACATTATTGTAAACTTATCTTCTTTTTTTATTATTCCGTTTGCGTATTTTCCTATGGAACCTATTTCAAACGAACCAGTTCCATTAAAAAATATTTTATCTTCTAAATAATCTGCCCCATTATTCAAAATTGGATTGAAATAAAAATACTCCGGATTGTAAGATCCATAATTTTGTAAATTTTCTTCATCAAACGTGTAGTTTAATAATGGTTCTTCTTCATCAAAAATTTTGAAAGTATTTACTGTTACAGTTGCATAATCTTCTGTTACTTCATCAACAGTTATATTTATTCCATTATATGGATCTGTAAATGTTTCTCCTTGTAAAAATGCATGCCTATTGATAGTGGTGTTGACATCTCCTCCTAAAATAGTACTTATATTATACTCAGCTACTATAATTCCTGTTGGCATCATTGTAAACTCTTTATTTTTTGCTTCTCTTGCATACCTTATGTGGACCCCTTGTGATTCTAACGTTGTATTCACATACCCCCCTTCATGAAATGGATTGTTGTAATAGTTATTTATTTTTCTAAAATCTATGGTAATCACATTGTCTTGATCAAAGCGCAATATTTCATTTTCGTAATAAATTGGAATTCTTAGTAGTTTTAGTTGTTCTTGGTTGTTTTGATCGTCTATAGAATACAGATTATATGTTCCTTCAGATGTTGTTAAGGCATTCTCATCCCCCAACCATCCTGCTTCGTGTTTATGTTGGGCATTATAATACGCTGTAGTTGCCCCACCCATAACATCCATGTAGTCAGTATATGTCCCTACAGAACAAAAATCTGAAATTTGACGTCCTCCTAGCGAACTATCATTGTAACAAATAAGTCGTTTAGCATGCCCCATTCCAAAGTTATGTCCTATTTCATGAAATAATACTCTTGGACTTAATATGCTTACTTTTACCCAAGCAGAACTAAAGTTTGCCAATTCTCCATTAGGTAGTTCATAATTAAATGTTATTCCCCTTGTTGCTATTCCACACCATCCTGTGTCTCCAGGAGGTTGTGGATGGCCGAATATTATTCTTTTATAGGAAGTGATATTGATTCCTTCTGAAATAGCATATTCCAATAAAGCAGTACGTATTTTAGATTTTGTTCTGAGTTCTTCTTCAGTGAGCATATGAGGCCCTAATATGTTTCCCTCAAACCAAACCTGTTCATATGAATTTTTTAAATAATAGTCATTTAGTGAACCATTTTCATTACTAAATATTGATTCATTAACTCTATCTATTGCTCCACTTTCTACAGTGCCTGCCCCGTAAACATACCCCTCAATATCTGTTCCGATTAAAACTAATGTATTTTGTAATCCAAAATTTTGATCTGTTTCATCAAGTGTTCTTGGCATATCTAGAATTATGAATGACTCTTCTTCATTTTCAAATGCCATAACTTCATCAATCAATATTCCGTTTACCTGTACTTTGGTTCCACAAGGTATATCTGGAAGTTCTCCGAAAAGTTGTATGTTCTTTGAATTTGCTGTTAAGATTATCTCCTCGTGACACCCATTAGATCCTATATCTTCTTCTTGAAATATTTCTATTTGTCCTTTTACAGGTGCTCTTTTTTCAATTAATTCGCTCAATTCTTCTCTTGAAAGATCTTTTAAAATTTCTAAGGGTGGTGGTAAAATAGAAATTGCTTTTTCTGGATTGTTTTGTATTAATTCTTTTAGAGATTCTTTTCTGCTTTTCAATATTTCTTTTATATTTTTATCAAATTCGCTTTTGTCTTCAAGACATAAATTATTTGTAGCAAGTATTAAATCTTTAGATATGGAAATTGAATCTGTTTTGTCTTTGAACAATTCATTGTAGTTTGTACATTTTTCAGGAGACATTTCTGGAAATGGTTCTTGTGTGCAAATTGCAGTTAAACTAAGAATAATAATTAACATAATAAAAATAATAATTTGTAAACTTTTATCATTTTTTGTCACTTTCTCAGTTTAAATTATATCTGTGTTAGTATAAAAATGTTTTTAGAAATTAAGTATAAAACCCCAGGAAGAGACTGATGTCCTTTCCTAGGGAAAAAGAGGTGATAT
>CAZUEV010000073.1:0-2985 GCA_964619355.1 Candidatus Woesearchaeota archaeon | reverse complement strand
AAGGTCAAAATCTTTCAATTACAACTGTTATAATTACAATTCTTGCTATCTTTGTCTTAGTTCTAGTTGTTGTCGCTTTAACTGGTGGCTTTGGTAATTTTGTTAAATGGTGGAATGGTGTTTTTGCTGGAAGTGCTTTGAGTAGTCAGGAAGCTGTCTTGAAGTGTAATGGATACTGTGAGTCTTACGAGGTTACTGGAGAAAATAGTTTCAAAGCAAATTATTGTACTAAGAAGTTTTCATTAGATACTGATGGAGATGGAAAGCCAGATTTACATGATCTGACTTGCGAAGGGCTTAATACTGTGACTTGTGCAGCAATACCTTCTTGTATTACTCCTGTAGCTCCTTTTGATCCTTTTTAAAATGTTTGACAAAAAGGGGCAAGGATTATCTATAGAAACTATTGTTATGGTGTCAATTGCTGTTCTCGTTCTCGTTCTCGTTATTTTAATTTTTAGTGGGCAATCTGGTGAGTTGTTTTCAACTGTTGGGGATTTTATTTCTGGTATTTTTGTTCCTGAAATTGATCCTTCTGGGGTGATTAGATGAATAAGAACGGTGCAGTGGCTCTAACTGTTAGAATTTTAATTGGTTTAGTTGCAAGTGTTGCTATTATCTTTTTTATTTATCCTCTGTTTAATACTGCATTGGCTGTTTTTTTCCAAGATGTTTCTGAATTAACTGAGTCTTCAATTTCAGATTTAGAGAGTGAAATAAATAGATTATCTAGTGGAGAGAATACTACTATGTTGTTTTATTCAACTAACGGGTTTGTTTTGGTTGCTTTTGATAAGAGTAAGCTCTCTGGTTCTGGAACTTTAGATTATTATGAGCGGCCCGTGGAGTGTTATGACAAATCTTGCTTAGTTGTTTGCAAGGATACTGATTCTAAAAATTCTTGTAAGAATTCTGAAATGGTGAAAGTTTTTGATTTTGATAATTTTGATGTTGAGAATACAGATACTGGAATAATACCTTTAATTGAGAAAGGATACACCGAGATAGTCATTGAGAAGTCTCCAGGAACTGTTAAGATTACAAGAGTTTAATCAAAACTAATTTAAATGTAGGATTTAATTTTCATTTATGGATACTAGGATTTATTTTTGGATGGGTTATAGTGTTGTTGCTATTTTGGCCTTTCTTACTGTATTTTCTTTAATGAATAGATGTGCAGATGATGTTGCATTTGAACAAGAATTTCTTGCAAGAGATTTGGCTCTTTTGGAAAGTGTTGTTTTGTCTTCACCTTATGATTTGGATGTTGAGTATTCTTTGAGTGATCCTTATTACGCTGTTTTTAATGAGCCTTGTACTGTTGGAGTAAATGATGAAAATAATCCGGATCATTTTGCTGTTATTGATTCTTGTGCTGCAAATACAGATATTTCTACGCATTTTGGAAGTCAAGTTTCTGGGAATATCTTGTTTGAGAAAGAAGGAAATGAGTTAGGGGTGAGTAAACTTGAATAGAAAAGGATATATGATTACTACTAAAGAAATGCCAAAGATGATGTTCTACGCTCTTTTGGTGATAATTGTTAGTATGATTATAGTTTTTTTCTTTTGTTCACAAGTAAATAAAGAAATTGATACTGCTTTGTTAGAAGGACATATTGCAGTTAATAGGATGTTGGCATCTGAAAATTGCTTGGCTTATTCTGATAGTGAAAGAATTTTTCCAGGTGTTTTAGATTTGAATAAATTAGATGATAATTCTTTGACAGGTTGTTATGAATTTTTGGAAAGGGAAGGACAGGGAATATTATTAGAATTTAATTCTTGGGATGAAAGTATCTCTAAGGAAGTTGAAGTAAATCCTTCTGTGATGGTTGGAGGTATAACTTGCGATCTTAAAGACTCGAAATATAAATGTTATTCAACCAGAAAATATGTTTTGTATAAAGATGGTGATGAATTTAAGAAAGGGATATTGGATTTTAGGGTGGTGACTAGGGTTGGCTAATAAAAAGGGATTTATTATAGGTGCAGATGCAATTCTTGTTTTAACTACAATAGTTCTTTTAGTTTTGTATGTTATCCTTTTGTTATTCCTTGATGTAAAAAATGTTGGAGATAAAGATCAAATTATTGAATTAGAAAATGAGTTGAAATCTACAGAGAATAAATATGTTATGTTAAATTATTTGGAAACTCCTGTTGATGGTGTTACCTTTGCTGATTTAATTCGTTCTTGGAAGCAGGGTGGTACTGATTGGGATGATTTAAGAATTAAAACTGAGGGGCTGTTTTCTAAAGTTTATGGTTCTTGCTATGAGGTTGAAATTGCTGGAAAGAATATTAATGCTAAAGTTTTCAATAGAGATACTGCTAGTTGTATGACTTACTTTGTTGAATTATCAGAAAGTATTCAATTATGTTTTGATGATAGTAAATATGATGAAGCACTTGCTAAAAATGATTTGGAGGATTGTTATTAATGAATAAGAAAGGAATCATGAGTTTGTGGGTTTTTGTATTTACTTTTATTTCGATAGGCATGGCTCTTTATTTGTTTGCAGATGTTTCTGGAGATGAGACTAGACTTATTGGTGATGGGCATTCTAGAATACTTTCTACTTATTCCAATGCTGAAGTTGATAGATTTAATGATGAACGAAAGATTGGCTATGCTTGGAAGGAATCTATTTTGGAGCTGGGTTCTAAAGGGGGCCTTCCAGATGGTGAGTTTAATGGAGATTATGTTTATTGGAGGAAAGGAAGTAAAGAATGTTACCCCAATTTAGATATTTTGCAAGAGAATTTAGTTGAAGTTGTTAGTTCCAAATTTAATATTGAAGGTTATGTTTTAAAAGTTGATGATAATTTAGTTTTGTTGAATTATAGCAGGGATTATTCCGAAACTGTTGGAGATATTGATTTTACTTATCATTTTAATCCTATTGTTGAGATAGAATTTGATTATGGGGTTTCTGATTTGTTGATCGGTATTGATGAGGTTAAGAGCATTGTTTCTGAATG
>CAZUEV010000072.1:0-3024 GCA_964619355.1 Candidatus Woesearchaeota archaeon | reverse complement strand
ATCTGACTTTCAATTTCTCCATCATTTGCAGCTAATGAAGTACTCCACCTAGTATTATCACTCTTATTTATTGAGGCATAATCTTCATCAGTAGCCTGAGTATCATAATCCATAGGAGATGTAGCACTTCCGTTCTTCTCAAATGCAGAAACACCACCAAGACTATAATTGAATGCAGTATTATTTGCATAATCAAAATATTCACCAAACTGAAGTTCCAAATGATGTGCTCCTTCTGTAAATACATTACTTACTTCATACCCTGTCTCGTTACAATCATAATTTCCAATAAATACAGAATCATTAATCCAAGAATAATTCAAACTTTCAGTTCCACAATTCAATTCCAAAAACTTCAAATCATAAGTATCATTTACATTACTCCATTCAGTACCACCAATTGCCCTAACAACTAAATCAGCCACACCTGTGGTATTGAATCTAACAGTCCAATTTCCACCAACAAAAGGATAACTTTGAACATTCAATACAGTTATCTCAACCTCATATGTTTGATTACTCAAAGAAGGAGTCATCCACTCTATATAATCAACTAATCCATTCTCATTAGTATCATATCCATCAAATTCCTGATCTACTCTCTCATTATCAACTATCCAATACAAATTAATTGCTTCCAATGGAACATCTTGAATCTCAGTATAAGTCAAAATGTTCTCATAGTGAATATCGCTTGAAACTACTATTTGCTTACTACTCTCGCTTAGATTAAATTCAACAGCAATTGGGCCCGGAAGATAGTATTCAATCTTTAGTTCTTCTACTGCTTCTTCTATAATTAATTCTATAATCTCTCCCTCTTCATCCAAAACTGTATATCCTGTAGGATTTCCCAAAAAAAGAGATTTAAAAAAACCAACAAAAGAGTAATAAAAAGAACTAACATCAAAAACAACATCTCCAGTTATCAAATTAGATTCTTCATCCAAAAGCGAATCATCAATATCTATCTCAATTTCTTTTCCACCATCAATCTCATAAACAGAAATATCTTCAGCAGAAAAATCAATCTCAATAGTCAAATTATCCGACTCCTCGCTCAATTTAACACTTTTCTTCCATTTAACAGGAGAATTTATAGTAACATTTGAATAAGAATCTGTAATATTCATAGTTAAATTTCCAGTAACATTCAAAGAGGTAATATTCTCAAAAGTTTCATTAGTTAAATTTAAGGAACTATCAATTGATACATTTATCTCAGAAACATTAACTTCACTAAAATTACCACTAATTCCAGTACCACCAGAATCAGTAATATTCTCTTCCTCAACTATCCCAACAGTTTCATTAATCTCTATTTCCTCAGTTTCATTAACTTCGGTCTCATTAATTTCAACTTCAACTGTCTCATTTACTTCTTCCTCTTCAGTTTCATTCTCAACAATAGGAACTTCTACAACCGCTTCTTCACCACCACCAGAGTCTTCCTCTTCAATTATCTCTTCTTCACTAATTTCTTCCTCCACTTCAACTTCTTCTTCAACAACTCCCTCATCAACAGAATCATCAATCTCATCAACAACAAAGCCAGTGAGATCTAAATTACGAATTCCAAGAATAACAAAGAAAATCAAGAATACAACAAGAAAAGCATACATGCTCTTCTGTAGGTTAAATCTATCAACCAAAAATCTATTCCTGCTTCCAGAATCTAAACCAAGGGACTTAGCTTTTTTTGTAGCAACTTTCTTATTAGAACCAAGATAAACAGTTTCAACCTTACCATTTTTATCTCTCACACTTGTATAGAAATAATCCTTCTCACCAATTCTCTTTTTATGCAATTAACCTACACCCCTTTATAGAAAAAATATCTAAACAATCATATATAAATATTTGTTTTCAAGAATAAAATCAGAACTCAAAAAATAGAACGAATTGGGTCAAAAAACTTAGAATAAACAATGTCTTTCAACCCATCAACAACGCTTAAACTAGAAGAAGTTTCATAAATCTCATCAGAAAAATACAATTTTAAGTTATAATCATATTCTCCAGCATCTAATTGATCAACAACAGTACCAACAACTAATTTACCATTAACTGAAACATCTCTAATTTGGGACCAAACAACCCCTCCTTCACTAACTATTTCCTCATAAACTCTAACAGAAACCTCTTCATCAATATTAGAAAACAAAGATAAATCAAATTCTACAGGTGAATTTAGATTTTCTAAACTACCAACTAAAGCATCAATAACAATAGGAGCATAATGAGAAACCTCGAACAATTCAACAATTTCAACGATATAACCATCATTTTCAACCTGAACATGCAATTCATACTCACCAATCAAATCTGAAGGAATGTAAATACTGCCCAAATCAATTAGTTCTTTACCTTCTTCAAGATAAACAATATTCTGACCTTCAACTTCAACAGAAGCAAATCCTGTAAACTCAAAGAAATCTAAAACAAAATAAAAGACCCTATTCAAATAATTTCCATCACCACAATCTTCTTGACAATTATAAGTATTTTCCAACTCTTGACAAACTTCATCCCCACAAGATTCGCCAAAAACAGTTCTTAATTCGCAATCAAAATCGCAATAAGTGCAACTCTTTCCATACTCTGGAACACACAATTCATTTGTATTTTTATCTCCAAAATCACAAGTTTCAAAACCTTCTTTTACATTATTTCCGCAAACAGTATTTATTTCAGGACTAAGAGAAACTCCAGATTTTTCAATCCAGTATCTAACCTCCATATTACCACTAAGACCATAAGAAGACTCTATTGAATAGGCAAAATTAAGTATGCTCCCAGGTTTCACTGGAGAATCAATTCTCAACAAATTAACATTTAAAAGACTAACACATTCTCCATCAACACACCTTTCATAAAATGGATCACAATCAGAATTAACACTACATTTAGGAACTTTGATAGATTGATCACTAATATTTTCACGTTCACCATAAGAAAGTCCTGGTGGTTCTGGATAAGTAAGAGTACCAATACTATAATTACTAAATCCAGTTACATTAAAAG
>CAZUEV010000071.1:0-3040 GCA_964619355.1 Candidatus Woesearchaeota archaeon | reverse complement strand
TATCATCTCCATCGGTTGATGAGTTTCAATTTCAGAAGGTACATACCCATTTCTATATGGTAATGTAATTGGTTCTCCCTTATGAATTCTTGAGGGACGCATTTCACGATATTCTATGGTCCACCCATGCTCTTCCCTTATTTCAATTATACCTCTTGAACCAATAATATTTTGTTCCCAAAAATAGGGAAACATATTAGTTGAATCAACATTTCGCCCCATCCCCAATATTGAAACACTTACTTGTTTATCTTGTTCCGGAAATTCATAAACAATTGTTCCATCTACATTTGGATCATCTTTATTACTCATATTTTTATTCGGAGAAAAAACTCCAGAAACTGAAACTGCACGTTCAAATAGGGGGTCTATAAATCCTGTAAGATGAGGTAAAACCGCCAAAACTCCTCCGCCGTAAATTGCTTGAATTCCTTGTAAAATTCCCAATCCAGTTTCAAGTGTGCTTCTTCTTGTAAAATCTATTATTGAATCATAAGTAGGATCAAAATTTCTTTTATAGTTTACTTGAACAGATACTGAAGGATTAGTTTCTTGCAGTTCTACTAACCTATCTAAATCGGCCAAACTTAGTGTAAGTGGTTTTTCTACAAAAATGCCTTTAACTCTACTAGTTGGCAAGGTGTTTTCAATTAATTCAACATTTACACTTGGTCCTGCAGAGGCAGTAACAATATCTATTTATGCACTATTTAACATCTCATCCCAAGACCCAAAATATGGAACGCCCAAATGCTCTCCTGCAGCTCTTGCTTTTTCTAAATCAATATCACAAACGGCAGATAATGATAAACGAGGATTTCTTCTAATCGCTTCCGCATGACTATATGCAAACGGAAAGTTGCAATCCCAATCGGGGCCACCAACACTATTTAATCCAGCACCAATTATCCCCACTTTATACTTATTTTCCATAAAAAGAGGAATCACTTCCCATTTAAAAAGGCTTCTTCTGATAAAAACTCCCCATAGCCTAAAGAGTTCCAAACTCACAATTTATATAAATAATCTTACATTCACATCAAAAAAAGATGGAAAACACTTTCAAAGACAAAGTAATTCTCATAACTGGCGGTACTGGTTCAATAGGTCAACACCTTGTAAAAAAACTAACTCAATACTCTCCAAAAATAATTAGAATTTTAGACAACAGAGAATCTGAACTTTTTTTCATGGAAGAACAATTAAAAGAATATGACAATCTAAGATTCTTGGTTGGGGATATTAGGGACAAAGAAAGATTAATCCTAGCAACACAAAATGTAGATATAATCTTTCACTGTGCAGCATTAAAACATGTAAAATCTTCTGAATTTAATCCTTTTGAAGCAAAAAAAACAAATATAGATGGAGTTCAAAACATAATAGATGCAGCCCTAGCAAACAACGTAGAAAAGGTGATATACACCAGCAGCGACAAAGCAGTAAACCCCCACAATACAATGGGAGCAACAAAATTAATAGGAGAAAAACTAATAACAGCAGCAAATTATTACAAAGGAGAAAAAAGAACAACATTTGCATCAGTCAGGTTCGGAAATGTAATGGAAAGTAACGGATCTGTAATTCCACTATGGAAAAAACAAATAAAAGAAAAAGGAAAAATAACAATCACAGACCCAACCATGACTAGATTCATGATGTCAATGGATCAAGCAACAACCCTAGTTCTAAAATGTGCACAACTATCAAGGGGAGGGGAAGTCTTCACCCTAAAAATGCCTTCCATAAACATAAACGACCTAGCAGACATAATCATTGAAAATTCGGGAAAACAAACCGAAAAGGAAATAATTGGACTAAAACCAGGAGAAACAAAATTTGAAGAATTAATGACAGAACATGAAGCACAAAGATCACTAGAGCTAGAAGATATGTATATAATTCCTTCTAGTTTTGAAGAACTCTTTGAAACAAAATCATTTGAGTATCCTGGATCAATTCCCATTAAAACAAAAATTTATAATTCAAAATTTCAAAAAGTATCTCTGAAAGAGGAAATAAGAAAAATGTTAAGAAAAGAAGAAAATATTGTTGCAATAATCCAAGCCAGGATGGGTTCTACAAGATTACCAAACAAAACACTAGAACTAATTGAGGGCAAACCTTTACTACAACATGTAATCGAAAGAATAAAAGAATGTAAGAATATAAACAAAATTGTAATTGCCACAACAAAAGAACCAAATGATGATCAAATAGAAATTTTTGCAAAACAGAATAACATATCAATTTTTAGGGGTAACACTGAAAATGTCCTAGAGAGATACTATAAGGCAGCAAAGGAATACAACGCATCAACCATTGTAAGAATCACCGCAGACGATCCTTTCAAAGATCCTGAAATAATAGATAACATAATTGAACAAATAAAAAAAGACAAAACATTAGATTATGTCAGCAACACAATTAAACCAACATTTCCAGAAGGAATCGACACAGAAGTTCTCACCTTCAAAGCATTAGAAAAATCATGGAAAGACGCACACAGCGAATTTGAAAAAGAACATGTAACACAACATATAATCAAAAATCCACAAAAATTTAACATCATAAATGTTTTAAACAACGAGGATATTTCAAAATTAAGGTGGACAATAGACTTCCAAGAAGATTTAGATTTCACAAGAGAAGTTTACAAAAGATTATATCATCACAATAAAATATTCAAAATGAGGGACATCCTTCAATTACTCGAAAGAGAACCTTATTTAAAAGAAATAAACAAAAATATAAAACAAAGGAATTGGGAAGAAAATGTCTAAATTATGGAGAGTTGGAGATCGAGAAGCTGACTTTGTAAAACAAGCAATAAAAAATGGTTTTACGGGAGAATTCAATGCCAAATTTGAATCTGAATTTGCAAAATTATTCGGAGTAAAGTATGCAATAGGTATTAATTCAGGAACTTCCGCATTGCATGCATCATTGGCAGCATTTGGTGTTGGACCTGGAGATGAAGTAATTGTTCCGCCTCTAACTTTTGCATCAACTGGATTTGCACCAATGTTTTTGGGAGCAA
>CAZUEV010000070.1:0-3067 GCA_964619355.1 Candidatus Woesearchaeota archaeon | reverse complement strand
AAATAATATTTTTGAGAGGTTATTTGTTGAGATTGGAGAGTAGACTACGTCTTCAAACCCAGTAAATTCTTCCTTACTTCTGAGTTTGTTTAACATCCATTCTGCCAGGCTAAATTTATTTTCTTGTAAGTTCCAACCATAGATGTTTGTTCTTATTATCGTATGCCTTTCATATTCTTTTTTTATTTCTTCTTCTGCTTTTAGTTTTGCTTTACCGTAGACATTTATTGGATTTGGTGTATCTTCTTCAGTGTAGTTTCCTTTTTTTCCATCAAATAGTGCATCTGTTGATATGTATATTAGTTGGCTGTTAGTTTTTTTTGATGCAATTGCCACATTTTTTGTTGCTTTTACTATATGGCTTTCTGCTTCAAGAGGGTTTTGTTCAAGACTGTCCAAGTTTACCAATCCGGCACAGTGAATTATGCAGTCTGGATTTATTTTTTCTATTTCCTTTATGGCTGTTTCTTTTGATAAATCCAATTTTATTAAATTAGCATTTGGAATTTTTACTTTGTTGTTTAGATAACACCCATACATTTCATAGTTTTGGTTTAATCCTTCAAAAACAACATTTGATCCTAAAAGTC
This sequence comes from Candidatus Woesearchaeota archaeon, assembly GCA_964619355.1. Taxonomy (GTDB): domain Archaea; phylum Nanobdellota; class Nanobdellia; order SCGC-AAA011-G17; family PNOQ01; genus CAYFNK01. Next base: position 2,477 of record CAZUEV010000070.1, on the reverse strand, counting down.
CTGCTGCCCCAGTTACTAATATTTTTCTTTTGATATTGTTTAGAACTTTTTCTCTGTATGGTTCGTAGAATTTGGCTTCGAATGGTTTGTCCCACCATTCGATCATAACTGTATCTTTGGTGAATTCAAATAAATGGGGTGTATTCTCTGGAATTGAAATGAATTCATTATCTTTTTTTACTATTTCTATATCTTTATCTTCTTTTCTTAGTGTTATTTTTACTTCGCCTTTTAAGATGATATCGAATTGTATTGAAGGGTGGTAGTCTCCGCTTCTTATTGATCCTGCTTTTGATGTTAGAATATTAAATTTAGTATCATTTATGTTGTGTCTTCTGATTTCACCCCTAGAATCACGATAAATGGGCTCATCTAATGGAGATTTATCGGCCATCAAGTTGGTTACTGATTTTTATTTATAAGAATTATGTATCTAGAATCTTCTTTATCATTTCTGCAGTTCTTTGGCTCGATTTACCGTCTATAATATAACAAGAATCTTTTACAAATCTGTCTCTCTTTTCCTTTAGTTTATTTTGAAGATCCTTGTTTTCAATTATTTGCGAAATTGGTATGGAAATATCTTCTTCTTTTTTTACATTTACTGATGCACCACTATCTACTATCCTTTTGATTACCCTTTCAAATTCAACTATCTTTGAGTTATGGAAATTTGTTATAGTTATTATTGGTTTGTCCAATATCATTGATTCTAATGCTACTGTAGAACCAAAATTTACAATTAGTTTTGATTTAGATATTAATTTATATAATTCTTCTTTGCTCTTTGTTTCTAGTAATTTTATATTGTCGAAATCTTTTATTAGTTCTCTATATTCTGCTAAATGTTCTTTTTCTTCGGGATGTGGTTTTATTATTACTTTTAAATTCTTTATTTTTTGAATTTCATTTATCCATTTTTTTATTGTATTGAAATATTCTTTTTTATCAACTAAACCATATATATAAAATCCATCTGTTAAGATTGTGATTAAATTTTCCTCTTTTTCCTTGTTTTCCATAATTGGTATTATCTCGTCAAATAATGATGCTCCAGTTATTGTTATGTTTTTTTCGTTTATTTCCCATTCTCCTAGTTCTTTTTTAGAGTATTCTCCGAATACTGCAAAATTTGTGTTGTTTAGTATTTTGTTTTCCATAAATCCGAAGCAGATTCCATGTTGAGTTATTAAAGTTGGAATATTTAACACGTTTGCAGCTGCGTACAATGTTTTTGCATAGAAAGATCCTGCACCAATAGAACATACTAGCTTTATATTTTCTTCTTTTAATATTTTTTTATGTGCATTGTAGTAAACTAATAATGTATGTAGGAATTCTCTTGAAAATAGGAAGTTAAGTTCTTCTTTTATGAAGGGGTATAAAGATTTTCCATCCAAATTGAGTAAACTTATCTTTTTTTCTTCAGGTATCTTTTCCCATTTATTATTTAATTCTCTTGCTTGTTCCCCAGTTTTTTTTAGAATATCTTTAGTTAAGTACTCATATATCATATGATCTTGTTTTGATATATTTAGTCTAGAGTTTTTTTCTATTGGTTCATAAGATAGGATGAAAGTTTCTCCAAGATTCTGTTTTTTTACTTCTTCCAGAACATTTCCTATTTTTTTTACTTTTCCATTAGTTATTTTGTCTGTTTGTGTGTAGAATAAAATTTTGGGTTCTTTGTTTTCTGTTCTAATTTTATTTTTTCTAAGATTCCTTTTTATAGTTTCGTTGCTAATTATGGCCTTTCTTGTTAAGTATGATGTTGCTCTTTTGTTTTTAGGTTCATTTTTTTTCAAACTTCTTTGTAGATTTTTTACTGAATAATTGAATAACCTATTTGGGAAATTATTTGTTAAGAACATCTGCCTGTAAAATGCCCATAGTGGAATTCCATCAAGATTTAGTTCTTTGTTTAACGGCTCTGCCCAATTTTCCAGTTTTTCTAATATTTTTTCTTCCATCTTTTATTGAGGTTAGTATTTCTTTTGTTATCCTCTCTGTTGATTTGCCATCTATTTTATAACAATAGTCTTTTATGAAGTTTTCTCGTTCGTTCTTTATTTTTTCTTTTAGTTTTTTATCTTCAAAGATTCTTTTAAGTGTTGTGTATAATTGATTTTGGGGAGTTTCTATAACTGCTTTTTGATTCTTACATAATTGGATATATGGTGTGTTTTTTCCGAATAAATTTAAGTAAATTACTGGCTTGTTTAAAACTATTGCTTCTATTGCACTTCCCGAGCCTGAAGAGATTACAACATCTGAGTTGTTTAGAGATTTGTATAAATAGTTGATGTCAACTTTTTTTGTTACAGTTATGTTTTTGTGGTTTTCTGCTAATTTTTTATATAATTCTATATTTTTTTCTCGAGGGTGTAATGAAATATGAATATTTACATTGTCTAATTTTGTTATACTTTCAATTAGATTTTTTATTATTTCTTTGTATTTTTCTTCTTTTATGAAAT
>CAZUEV010000069.1:0-3091 GCA_964619355.1 Candidatus Woesearchaeota archaeon | reverse complement strand
CTATGGGACTTTAAATATTGGACCAAAAAATCCTTGCACTAAACTAGAATTTGCACAAAAACTAGCAAAAATATTTGACCTAGACCAGTCTTTAATAAAATCTGGGAACTCAAATTCTATGAAATTCAAAGCAAAAAGACCAAAAAATGTCTCATTGAACACTGAAAAAGCACAGAAAATGTTTAACATAAAAACTATAAATGAGGACTTACTAGACTTCAAGGGGTTGGAAAATGAAAACAATCAAGATAGGAAATAAAGAAATAGGAATTGGAAAACCAGTTTTCTTCATAGCAGACATTGCATCAAACCACGATGGTGATTTAGAAAGAGCAAAAATGTTAATAAAATTAGCAAAAGAAGCAGGGGCAGACGCAGCAAAATTCCAGAACTTCAAAGCATCAAAAATTGTAAGTGATCAAGGATTTAAATCGATGGGATCTCAAGCATCACACCAAGCTTCCTGGAAAAAAACAGTATATGAAATTTATGATGATTGCTCAATTCCATTGAATTGGACAAAAGAACTAAAAGAAGAATGTGAAAAAAATGACATAATTTACTTATCCAGTCCATATGATAATGAATCAATTGAATTCCTAAATGAATTCATACCAGCATATAAAATAGGTTCTGGAGAAATAACTTATTTAGATTCAATAGAGAACATGTCAAAAAAACAAAAGCCAATTTTTATGGCAACGGGAGCCTCAGACATAGGGGAAGTAAGAGCTGCAGTAGAAACAGTTCTCAATAGCAACCAAAATTTAATTTTAATGCAATGCAACACAAACTACACCCTAGACCAAAACAACTTTAACCACATAAATCTAAATGTATTGAAAACATATAAATCAATGTATCCTAATGTTCTTCTAGGACTATCAGATCATACTCCTGGACATGCAACTGTTCTTGGAGCTGTAACTTTGGGAGCTGTTGCAATCGAAAAGCATTTCACAGATGACAATTCAAGAGACGGTCCGGATCATAAATTTGCACTCAATCCAGAAGCTTGGAAGGAAATGATAGACAGAACAAGAGAATTAGAAAGGGCACTCGGAACAGGAGAAAAAAAAGTAGAAAAAAATGAAAAAGAAACAATAATCCTGCAAAGAAGATGCCTAAGAGCAACAAGAGACATTAAAGCAGGAGAAGAGCTAACTGAAGAATCAATTGAACCCCTAAGACCTTGCCCAATTGACTCAATACCACCTTATGAAAAAAACTCAATTCTAGGAAAAAAAGTAACAAAAAACATTCCAAAGGGTGAACACTTTACAAAATGGAACATAGAATAATTGCAGTAATACCTGCATATAATGAAAAAAACACCATAACTTCCGTAGTAAAAAACACTCTAAAATATACAGATAACATTATTGTGGTCAATGATTGTTCAACAGATGATACTTCTAATCTAGCAAAAGAAGCTGGTGCAATAGTAATAAACAACACAAAAAATAAAGGATACGATAAAAGTATAAACAAAGGTTTCGAAAAAGCAAAAGAAATTGGCGCAACAATAATCATTACATTAGATGCTGACGGCCAACATAAAACAGAAGATATTCCAAAATTAATAAACCCCATAAAAAATGGAAACTATGATGTAGTAGTTGGCATAAGACCCTACAAGCAAAGAATTGCTGAACATATTTATGCAAAAATATCAAAAAAAAGAGGTAACATGCTTGATCCACTATGTGGATTAAAAGCCTATTCGATAAAAGCTTACAATGCAACTGGCTACTTTGATAAATTAAACTCAATAGGAACTGAACTTATGTTCAATAGCTATAAAAAAGGGTTCAAGATAAAACAAATTCCAATAACTATCGAAAAAAGAGAAGATAACTCAAGATTTGGAAACAAAATAAAAGGAAATTACAAAATACTAAAAGCAATAATAAATATAACAAAGAATATTTAAAAATGGAAAATAAGCTATGCTTGGGAACTGTACAACTTGGACTAGACTATGGAATAAACAAAAAGAAAAAACCGTCTAAAGAAGAATCAATAAAAATATTAGAGTGTGCTTACAATAATGGGATAAAAATATTTGATACAGCACAAGCCTATGGTACTGCAGAAGAAATAATTGGAGAATTCATAGAAAAAAATAAACTAAAAGACAAAGTAAAGATAATATCAAAACTAAAACCAAATATTTTCGAAGAAACTAATACTGACCCAAAAAAAGTAATTAAAGAAGAAATAGAAAAATCCCTAAAAAAATTAAAAATAGACAAACTGTATGGATACTTATTTCACACCTCAGATTACATATTCAATAAAGAAATAGTAGATGCGCTATTTTACTGTAAAAACGAAGGATTAGTAGAAAACGTCGGAGTTTCAACTTATGAAAACAATCAAGCTATCTACGCTGCCAAAATTCCAATAGACTTCATACAAATCCCTTACAATATTTTAGATCAAAGACTTAACAAAACTAATTTCTGGGAAATTGCAAAAAGAAACAATGTAACTATATTTGCAAGAAGCCCTTTTTTACAAGGATTGCTTTTGGTCAATAAAGACATTATACCTGAAAAATTATCTTGGAAGGAAGGTTTCATAAAAGAACTGCCAGAAGTCAAAAAACATATAGAAAAAATAGAACAAATAACAAAAAAGTATAAATTAAACAAAACCGAATCATCTTTACTATTTTCACAAAATAATGATAATATTAAATATGTTGTATTTGGAGTCCATGAAATTAATCAACTAAAAGAAAACATTGAAATATGTAAAAAAAGTTACGAACAAAAAGCTATAAAAGATTGCATCGGAGAACTACAAGAAAACTTTTCAGAAATAAAAAAAAATATAATCCTACCAAGCCTTTGGAAGAAAAAATAAAAGCTCTATATTTCACAACTAATCATTTCTCTCAACAAGACTTCTAATATGTGCTCCACCAGCAACAATGGTCTTGAATCCAGAGGAACGATCTTCTAAAGGCAGGCTAACTATTTGTCCACCTTGATTTGCAGATTGACGTAATGCATGAGCGATTTCCTCTGCTCTACGTGCAAGATGAATTCCTGCTTTTAACTGTGCTTTACCCTCTATTGAATCA
>CAZUEV010000068.1:0-3147 GCA_964619355.1 Candidatus Woesearchaeota archaeon | reverse complement strand
AATCACAACCAATAGTTTTAGCCATAGCTCTAATCATTAAAGTTTTAGCAATACCTGGAACTCCTTCCAAAAGAACACTACTATCAGAAAACAAACAAGTCATAATATCCTCTATAACCCTATGCTGTCCAACAACAACTTTGGCCATTTCCGCCCTCATAAGATCAACTTTCTTTCCAAAGAACTCTACCTCTTTTTCCAATACAGAACCCTTAGAATCTTTAAATCTAGAAGGGCTTCTAACTTGAACCTTTTTCTTTGATACTACTCTCTTCTTAGCCTTAGAAATCTTATTAGTTTTCCCAGATCTACTAACTCTACTTACCTTTCTACCTCTTTTTTTGGTTACCATGAAAAATAGGCCCCTTACCTAAACTAATAATCTAATTATCAACTTTTCCCTTTAAAAACCTATTGTCTTTTATTCCTTTTTCTTCTCTTGGACACCTTTTTTTTCTTCTTCGGATTAATAGTTTTCTTTCTACTCTTCAAACCATTCAATAAAGACATTGCACTAATTGTCATTTCATTCAAATCAGTTTTAGAAACTTCTTTACTTTGATATGGGATATGCGAAATTCTTTTTATGAAAGATATAACCTTAAGTTTATTCTTAACATTCTTCTTACCTAAAGAAGATTCTAATTCTTCAAATGTCAAACTAGATCTAACAGAATAGAATTTGGCAAAGAAGTGCCTCATTATCTTAAAGAAGTTGTCAACATCTCCAGATTTCTTAACTTCATTCAATTTTTCAATTGTTTCTTCAATCAATTTATTTTTATCAATATCTTCTATCTTAATCATCGTAACCATCTTCTTGTCTTTCTTCTTTCTACGCTTCAAAAAGAAGAATATTAATCCACCAATGGCCAACAATATAATAATAGAATATAATGCATATCTCTGGAACAACAATGGGAATCTTTCGCGAGACCCAACTTTAAATATTGCAGCATCTTCATATTTTCTAGAATCATAATCAACTGAAACAAAGAACAGATAATAACCTGGATCAAGATCTTCATCAAGTCCAAATATTTCCTCAAAAGAGTTCAACCCAGCATCCAAACCAACAATATCATCTTTAGTAGAAATGATTTTTTCTCCTTGATTTTTTATAGAATACTCAATATTCACACTTGTAAAATCTGCAAGTTTATTTATAATCTCGACTTGACCTAAAACAAAATCTCCTGGATAAACTGTTCTGTAATCTTCAGGAATTGTAACATCAACTTGAAAGGGACCTTCCTCTTCATAAACAGTTAAAACAATTGGAAGAGTTTTCTTAACATCTTCATCTTCCCCAATAATACTACCAATATAAACACCTGGATCTGTAGATTGACTTACAGAAAAATAAGCTTGAAATTCTTCAATTTTACCTTTAGATATTACCAATTTATCTGGAGTTAAAAAAATAAAATCAATAAGGCGATCAACTTCTAAATCAACTCTTATATCTTTATTACCCTTATTCTTTACTTTAATAATTTTAGTAATATACTCACCTTGAGCCATTCTCTCCTCAATATACTGAGGATCAAACTCAAAATTTACAACATCTCTTCGTGTAGAGCTGCTCCCTCCACCACCACTTGGAGCAGAAGCAGGAAGTTCAACAGGACAAACACCACAATCTGCGTCACAATTAATGCAAGTTTCATCAAACTCACAATCTCCATTTCCACAAATAGAAGGAACAACTAGAGAAATAGAACCAGCACTAGTTTTACCAGTGGAAATATCATCAACAGAATAACGTATTAATAATGGTGAAGCAATGGAAATAATAACTACTACAACAACTATAATAAGTAAAACATTTTCCTTCACCCCTTCCATAAAATTATCTCTTCTTTTTGGCTTTAAATATCTTACTTTTAACCAAAAAGAATCCAACTATAAATGAACCAATTAAAACAATGCCAATTAACCAAGGATTTAAAGGAATTAAACTCCAATCTACACATTCATCACCAGGAAACCCAGTCTTATGAAACTCAGGAACACTTTTACCCTCAACATTATCCCGTAGTTTAGTCCAAACAACATACGTATTTTCAGCATAAAGAACACTTACATCATCATTTCCATCTACATTTAAATCGAAATAAGTCAATTCATTTTTACCAATTTGATATTCAACATCAAAGTCAGAATTAGCAAAAGTAATAGAATCCTCATTTACACTGCCAATCTCAAAATTATAAATCTGATCATTTGGCCAAACTAAACTATAACTATTTCCCAAAACAGCATAATTAGAGTAAACAATTTTCTCTTCAAAATTTAAACGATAAAAAATAGCTTCAGAAGATTCTCCAAATTCAGGACAAACACCACAATCAAAAGAACAAATATCACAGTTCTCATCATAATCACAAATTCCATCCTCGCAAACATTCTCTTCAACATAAACACTAACATTTCCATCTTCTCTATCAGAATCATTTGCACTAACTGAAAAAACTAACATACAAAAAACTAAAAAAAACAGAACAAGATTACTTTTTCTTACCACGTTTAATCTTCCTCCTTCTCATCATAAATATTATCAACACAGCAATAACAATTACAAATCCAGCAATAACAGATCCATAAATTATCATTTGTGTAGATAAGAAAAATGATTTTACATTCAAATCAAAATCAACCGAATTAGAACCATTACCATAAAAAACAGTCAATTTGGCAGGATATTTTCCTTTTTCAATACCTGTTGCATCAAAATACATTTTCACAGTATCATTCTGCCACCCAAACAAATCAAAGGATTCACTTTTAGAAGTTATAACATCTCGACCATAAGTTACATCCAATTCAACAAAAGCATCCTGAATTGGAGAATTCCATGTAGACATTAAAGTAGTATAATAATCATTAATTTCACCAACTTTTACTTCATCTTGATATTCTAAAATATCGACAAAAAAAGAACCCAATCTAAACTCAGTACCAGACTCAAAAGACTGATCACCATAATTACCAACTAACTCTGCAGTATAAACTCCTCCAGACATTTCACTTGAATCCCAATACAAAGTTATAGATTTGTCTTGCTTTAACTCAAGAGAATCATCAAAACTCATTGAATCAATTTCTTCTCCATCAAAACCAAAAAAAGTAATTTCAATGAGTTTT
>CAZUEV010000067.1:0-3206 GCA_964619355.1 Candidatus Woesearchaeota archaeon | reverse complement strand
GGGTTGTTTTCTCCATTAACCCCCCTTAATTGGATGCCTATTCACTTATTTTTTTTGAAGGGAAAAAGAGGTGATACTACTTTTTCCCCTTCTTCTTTGTTTTTTTGGTTAAGTTTTTATAGTTTGAATTTTTATTTTAGTTATGAAAAGAGTGGTGATAGTTGTAGCTATAGTATTTTTAATGTGTAGTTCTGTTTTTGCTATTACAATTAAGATTGATGAGACTAAAGATGTTCCTATGACTGATTCTTCCATTCATGAAGGTGTGATTCATGATAAGTTGAGAGAGAAAGTTACTAGACATGTTTATGGTCTTGGTCATGTAGCAGATATTACTAATGGAGAGATAACTTATTTACATCAAGATAGATTGGGTTCAACTAGATTAGCTACTGATTCTGAAGGCAGTGTTGTTGGTGAGTTTAAGTCTCTTCCTTTTGGTCAGGAGATTGTTAATGAAGATATAAGATATTCTTTTGCAACTGGAAAAGAATTAGATTCTTCTGGTTTGTATTATTTTGGTGCAAGGTATTATGATGCTGATTTAGGAAGATTTATTTCTGTAGATCCTGTTGAAGATAATCATGCCTATAGTTACGTTACTAATAATCCGATGAATTATGTTGATCCTACTGGGATGGAAGAATTTGACATAAAGAAATATCATTTTAGATATTCTCCTGGCGAAGATGCTCATGATGTTACTCATATAGATGTTTACAAGGGTAAAAAACATGTGTTGAGAATAAATCCTGTTACAGGTGAGCCAATTAAGACAGGAGGTGTTTTGGTTAAGGGCCATGAAACAAAAGTTAAAAACTTGTTTATGGGCAAGTTGAATTCTGATCAAGATTTTGCTAGAACTATAGATGATATTTATGAAAAAAATTTAGTACATAGGGGATCCATGGGAAGACAAGCTTGGGGTGGTATGGCTAGAACAGAGAGGATTAAGAATTTAGTTAATAGAGGTGCTAAAACCGCTGGTAAGAGGCTAATGTTGTTGTCCATTTTTGTTGTAGGGGCAAATGTTGCTTCTGCGGCGGAAAGTGGTGGGTTTGATGCAGGGATAGGACAGGCATCTGTAGAAGCAGGAGGGTTTGGAGGTGGTTTTGCTGGTGCTGCGTTAGTGGCAAAAGTTGCTTCTCCTTTATTGGTTGCTCCAGTTCTAGGTTCAAGAATTTTATATGGGGGATTGGTTTTTACAGGTGGTTGTATTGGGGGTATTTGTGGAGAAGGTGCTGTTGAAAGTACATTGAATATTAAGCCACCAACAATGCAAGAAAGAGCAGATGCTTTTGGTTGTTCTCCTGGCCAAATATCTTGTTTAGCCCCTCCAGATGTCCAGGCATTTCAGGCAAGTAGGCAATAAAATTTTAATTTAGATAAGTTGTTTTTTGGATGAATAGTATCCTTGTGAAATTATGCTAGCTATAAATTATTTTTGGATAGAAACTGTTTGTATTCCTCTCTGATGCCTGGTCTTTCAGGACATAATTCTATTATTTGTTTATAAGATAGTGTACATTGTTGTATTTTTTCATGTGGTTTTGGCTCTTCTTGACCAATTAGTACTTCTAAAGCTTTTATTTTTTCCCATATTGCTCTTGTATGGGTTGGATTTAGTGAAAGAATTCTGTTTAGAATTGTAAGTCTTTCTTCTAGTTTAGGAATGTTTTGTGCTAAGGCAAAGAGAGCTTCATAATCATTTGGGTCTATTTCTAGTCTTTTTTGTAAATATGTATCAAATTCTTTTCTATCTTCAGGTGCGTTGTATCCGCTGTGTACTGGTTTGTATTGTTTCATTTTATTTTTTCCCCATTATCATTACGCCAAACGGCTGAAGTCTAGCAACTTTTGCTGCGAGACCTGTTGTTTCTAAATCTTTCATTGTTGCTCCAACATCTCTATAATTGTAAGGTGCTTCTTCTCGTGCTAATTTTGTTTTTTCTAAGTTTAATACAATGTTTCCTGTTGCTTGTTTGAATTTTGGATCGTGATGTCTTTTGTCTGCTATTTCTCTTGGTACTTTTCTGCCCGAGCCATGATTCACTGTGAAATGTGTTTCTGAAATGTTTTGTCCTGGCAGGCATAAATATATTTCTGAAGTCATGCTTCCTGGAACTATGAAAGGTGTTCCGAATTTATAATCTCTTTCATTTAATCTTTCATCTTGTTCTGGAAACGCTATTTGTGTTCCTTTTCTGTGAGTTATTGTGTTTTCATTCATATCAATTAAGTTATGGCTGGAATCTCTAATTAATCTTGATTCTGTATCTAGTGCAATTTCCAGTTGGTTTCTAAGGACTGCTCTGCTCGCAAATGCGAAATTTGCAGCTGCATTTAATGCTCTTAAATATTTGATTGCTAAATCATGATCTTTTTGTAAAAATGATAATGCTTGGTCAGTTTGTACTTCTGGATGTTGTTTAAACAGCTCGTTATAGTGTTTGTTGACTTCAAATCCTACACCTTTGCTGCCCGTATGGATTAATACATAAACTTTCTTTGGATCTATGTCAAGGTTTCTTGTTGCTTCTTGGTCGAATATTTTGTCTACATAAACAAAATCTATGAAATGATTACCCCCCCCAATTGTTGGAAATTGTTGACTTGCTAGTTTTAAAGTTCTTTCGTCTAAATCGAAATCTCCATCTAAACTTCCTTGATATTCAATTTGTGCGATGTCTTCAGGGCTTATATATTCTGAAGGAAGTGCCTGAACACCATGATATAGAACTTCTTGCATAGAAATTCCTTCTAATTTTGGTCTGACTCTACTTGTATGTATGGGGATTCTTTTTTCAACATCTTCAAATAACCTTCTGATTTTTCTTTCATTTAATTTTCCATTTTTATGAAATCTCGCACTTCTAATATCTAGCTCTGATAATGAAAATCCGCAGTTGATATCCATTCCTACTGCGTTTGCAGCAACATATTCTTCTGAGACAAATGTTCCTCCGTTAGGAAATCCCCCTGATACTGGTGATAAATCTGAGAGTCCAATTACTGGTGAAACTGTCCCATTTAGTCTTGCCACTTTAAGAAGGCCGTCTATTGGAATTTCAGTTGGATTCACCCCATATGTATGAACTTCTGCGTTATCCGTTGAATATACTTGTTTTACCATTTTTTCTAAGAAAATAAGATTAAAGAAAAACCCTTTATAAGGTTTTCTGTTAGTTACTATCCTTTAGTGATAC
>CAZUEV010000066.1:0-3210 GCA_964619355.1 Candidatus Woesearchaeota archaeon | reverse complement strand
TTTAGTTTGATTATATTAAACTCATTTAGATTTGACCAATCTTTCTCATTGCAATTTATCATTTTTAGTATTTTTATAGATGTCTTTGGTAAATAAGGTTGTATTAGTAATCCTAAAACTTTAGTTAGATTTGCACAATTAAATAAAACATCAATGTCTTTAGTTTTCCATGGTGCTTTATTATCTATATACTTATTTCCGAGACTTGATAGTTTTAAAATTTCTTTTAGAGCACCTCTTAGTTCAACATTTTCAAATAATTCTAATATTTTTTTTATTTTTTTATCTATTTCTTTCTTAAATTTATTATCTATTTTTCCTTTTATATTTCCATCAAAATTTTTCCAAGATAAGCTTAAACTTCTATTGATAAAATTTGAAAAGTTACCAATTAAGTCACCATTTATTCTATCTCTAAATTCATCCCATAAAAATTCAGTATCTCCAGTTTCTGGTATTACATAGGATAAATAAAATCTCCAGTAATCTGCTTCTAACCCAGCGTTTGGCAAATTTTCACAAAATATTCCCCTTCCTGCACTTTTTGAGAACTTCCCCCTCTCGTAATTTAGATATTGCAATCCTACGACATTATATGGTAAATTAAATGTCCCTTCTGCCATAATTTCTGCAGGGAAAAGTATTGTATGAAACGGAATATTATCTTTGCCGATAAAATGATAAATTTTTGACCCCTTATTTTTCCAGAAATCTTCCCATTTATTTTTATTCCATTCTTTTGTGGAACTAATGTATCCTATTGCCGCTTCTGCCCATACATAAATTTTAGAATCTTCAAATCCTTTTATTGGAAAGTTTATCCCCCAATTAATATCTCTTGTTATGTCTCTTGGTTTTAAACCTTCTTTTATCCAAGAATTTGCAACACTAGAAACTTGTTTTCTCCAGTGTTTATTGCTTAAAATCCATTTTTCTAATTTTTTGGATAATTTTCTTAAGTCTAAAAATAAATGTATTTTTTCTATAAATTCTATTGAAGAATTTTTACATACTGCACATCTAGGGTTTATTAAATCTTCAGGATCTAGAACCTTCCCGCATTTTTCACATTGATCCCCTCTTGCATTTTCATAACTACAATGTGGACAGGTTCCCAAGATATATCTGTCTGCTAAAGACATGTTACATTTTTTGCAAAAAGGAAGTTTTACTGTTTGTTCTATCAGAAATTTCTTGTTGTACATAACTTTGAAGAATTCTTTTACAGTATCGTGATGTATTTTTTTACTTGTTCTTGAAAAGTTGTCATAACTTATATCAAACCAATTATATATCTCTTTATGAATTTTATAATAAAAATCACAAAGTTGTTTACAGCTAACTCCTAGTTTTTGTGCTACTATTTCTGATGTTGTTCCATTTTCATCGGTACCCCCTATGAGAATGGTTTCATGCCCCTTTAGTCTGCAGTATCTCGCGAAAATATCTGCTGGCAAATGACTCCCTACGATGTTTCCCAAGTGGGGCACATTGTTTGTGTAAGGCAATGCTGCAGTGATTAATCTTTTTTCTTTCATGGAATTGTCTAAAGTTATAGATTTAAAAAATTAACTAAAAAAAAGAAAAAGAAAAAATTTATTCGACTTGTGTTGTTATGGAACCTATCTTTGAGTGTGGTATTCCGCCTGCTCCGGTGTAGGCAAATATTATATCTCCTTTAAACTTACTTCCTGCCGCACCTACGCCTGTACAATCTGTTGCTCCCCAAGTTGTTAGTACTCCATCTGGCATGGATGCCCCTGAACAACCGTTTGAACAAGTTAGAGTACACACTGATGTACCACCATCTGGATCTGTAATTGTGACTCCTACAGCATCTAAGTCATCGCCCATTCCATTTCTCAATGTAATGGTAATTGCATCATTTGTTCCATCAACGTAATCAACAACGAAGTCTTCGCATGATATGCCTGGGACTACTGTACAACTGCTAGGCAAAAATCTTCCAGGATTTAAAACACCAAAGTAAGCCAAAGCTCCAATAGCGATTAAAACAACAAGAATTGCCCAACCATATGTCATTAAGAACTCCATGGCTGCTTGTCCTCTTTTTTTCATTGTTTTTTACACCTCTTTAAACCATCAATATTATGGGTTTATCTACAGTTAACACCCCATACTCCTATATAAGCTTTATTGTGAGGCTGGAATAAAAACAATAAGATATATATATCCAGGTTCTATTTTTTATAATATGAAAAGAGGTCAGGCTGCTTTTGAATATATGGTTTTGGTAGGGGTTTTATTAGTAGTTCTTATTCCAATATTTCATTATGTTGGCTATTACTCTTCACAAAATATTAAAATTGATAAATTGGATGATGCAATCAAAACCATTGGAAAATCTGCTGATACGCTTTACTCTCTTGGGCCTGGAAATAGGGATTTTGTTTGGATAACTCTGCCAGGTAGCATAAGATCTACTAATGTTGATGGAAATGAAATATTAATCACTGGTTTTGTTTATGGTGGGCCTTCTGACTTCCATTATAACACAATTGGAGAAGTAAATGGCACTTTGCCTTATGAGAAAGGAACATATAAAATAAAATTGGAAGTTCTTGATGATGGGGTTGTACAAATTGAGAAGTCGTAGGGCCCAGATGACTCCTGGGTTTTTTTTAGGCATAGGAATTATTATGTTTTTGTTTATTCTTGTATTTATTTTTACTAATAATCAAGAAATAAAGTTAAATGAAAAAAGAATTGATGTTGAAAAAAGTAACGAGTGTTTAAAATTAGCCAATCTTATTAATGGTGTTTATATTAACGGTCCTGGAACTGAAGTTACAACAACTACTGATTTTCTCATAACTACTTTTAACAATAGTCAGATAAGTGTTGAAGATATTGCTTCTATTGAAGAGGGTGGTGAACAACCAAGTATTGCTTTTCTTGCTTCTGAGGCTGGGCCATCTTCTGTAGACTTTTATAATCAGGTTAATGAAGACATAAATCCTGATTGGTATAAAGTTTGTTTTAGTACTCTTGATGGGGGAGGATGCAGTTGGGAAGGAACATCTTGGCTGGATAGTATTGAACCAACTCTTGATGATTTAATGGATAATCTGGATAATTATAACACAATATATTTGGAAGATCCAACCATATACTATACCACAGATTATATTGAAAGATTAGAAAATTGGGTTTATGAAGGAAATGCTTTGATCCTTTCTGAACATATTA
>CAZUEV010000065.1:0-3274 GCA_964619355.1 Candidatus Woesearchaeota archaeon | reverse complement strand
CAAGAAGTTCGTGTACTGGTTTGCTTTCTCGTAGGTTCTTGATTTGTTTGAAGTATTGCTCAAACCATTTCAATAATATATCATGAAGTCGTTTATCTGTAGAAATGAATTCAGGGGATTTCTCAAGTGTTTCTTTAATTCGTTCTCTTTCTTCAATATCTTTGAAGTCAAAATAATCCCCATTCTTAGATTTAAATAACAGATCCTGTTTAATTTCATATTTCCCTGTTAATTCTTCATTCCACTCTTTCTTTGGAACTCCACCCTTGATGTGTGCCTTGACATCTTGTGGTTCTGGATCAGGAGAATTGTCCACATATCTTCTGATGTTTAGGTTGAAATCTTCTTCTTCAATTTCATTGATATCTACAAGTCTTGAATACTTTGGTTTTTCTATCTTGTTCTTGTAGATGTAGCTGATCTTTTCAATATCTTCTGGTCGCAGTGAGTTTTGATTCTTACCTTCTTTATACTCTTTGTCTGCATTGATGAATAGAACTTTCTCTTTGTTATCTGTTCTGTTTTTGTTAATTACAAGGACACATGCAGGGATTCCAGTTCCATAGAAGAGGTTTGGTGGAAGTCCAATAACTGCTTCAAGAATCTTTGCATCTCTAATTATTCCTCTCCTGATTTCTTTTTCAGCTCCGCCTCTGAATAATACTCCATGAGGCATGATAACTGCCATCTTTCCCTGTCCATTCAAAGAAGCAATCATATGTTGTACAAACATTAGATCTCCTTTCTTTCCTGTTTCGGGACACCATCCAAACACGAACCGGTCCTTGTATTTCATTCCATCTTTTGAATAGTTTTGAGAGAACGGAGGATTAGCTATCACTCTATCAAATGTTCTGAGGTTGCCATCTTTGTCAATATGCTGGGGTTCAGCAAGTGTATCTTCATTTCTAATGTCTGCATCAACAATACCATGCAAAATCATATTCATTTTACACATTGCCCAAGTTGTTCCATTTGTTTCTTGACCATACAATCCGATGTTATCTTGGTCTTGACCTTGATCTTCTACTAGCTGTCTAGATTGAATCAGCATACCACCTGAGCCAACTGTTGGATCGTATACTGACATTCCTTCTTGTGGTTCTAGTACTTGGACTAGCAATCTAACAACTTCATTAGGTGTATAGAACTCTCCACCTTTCTTTCCAGCAGAATCTGCGAAGTATTTAATCAAGTATTCGTATGCAGCACCAAGAACATCTGAGAATTCAAAATCTTTGTTTCTCATTTTGTGCTTGTTGAAATGATTAATGAATTGTACCAGTTTAGTGTCTGATAGTTTACTCTTTCCTTTTTTTACTGTGAAGTCAATTGGTTCAAGAACTCCTTCAAGCAAGTCAATGTTTGCTTTTTCAATTGCTATCAATGCTTTGTTTAATTCACTAGCAACATTTGTTTTGATGTGTTTGATTTCATCCCATCTTGCTTCTCTAGGAACATAGAATGTGTATTTGTCTGGATTCTCTAACTCTTTATTGATGATATCTGCTTTTAGTCCTTGTTTCTCATATTTCTTCTCGAGTTTTTCTCTCTCATCATCAAACATGTCGGACAATCTTTTGAGAAATAGCATACCAAATATGAACTCTTTAAATTCAGAAGCGTCCATCTTTCCCCTCAAGATGTCTGCTGCACCCATCAAGTGATTTTCTAATTGTTTTAGTGTTAATTTGTCTGCCATCTTATTCCTTATATCCCAAATCCTTCAAAGCTTCGTAAAATATCGTCCCATAACTCTTCTACTTGATCATCTTCCCAACTGTAAGATCTTTGGTATGAAGGTACCTGATAATATGTACTTCCATCAAACAGTTCTCTTATTGTTTTACTGTAAGGGATGAATATTTCTGACATTTTTCTTAAAAGTATAGCTTAAATTTAATTTATAAGCCTTGACTTTGGACCCCCATTTTGTTGTAATTTAGCATTTTATTCAAATAATTTAGATTAACTTTCTCAATTTCTCAACTATCCAAACCATAGCTAACGTATCAAGCTTACAATATTCAAGCAAATCCTTGCGAATCTTCTCCCTATCACCAATACCAAAATAATTTAGATTTAAAAAAGACAAAGAAGCGTCCATGCCTTCTGCAATACCTAAAGAAGAATAATCTTTTCCACATATAGCAGGTAAAACCTTCTTAAGAGAAGCACTACCTCCCTGTAAAGGATTATAATAACTAAAGTTTCTAAATGGAACTAATAAATCAACAATTCTAGAAAGAACATTTTCAACCCAATCTTTATTAGAAGAATCAAACGAAACTAACTCTTTCAATCTACCAATCTCAAAAGACTGACTATACACAACAACGGAGCCAACGTCACCAATCACTTTTTTCAACTCCAAACCAAACTCAACCCGTGGATCACCAGAGCCAGAATAAAGAAATTCATGGTGTTTAATATCTCCATCTTTAGAAACAATATGTAAACTAAATTGAAAGGGAATTTGTTGATAAGGTTTTGAACCCTCAAACATAGGAATCCCAGGGTTTATAGTTTCAAAGTCTAAATAATAAAGAGGATATTGCAACGTGCTCAAAAATTGTTTAATACTTTCTTTATGAATATGAATACTACCTTCTTTTTCACATTTAACTTGAAGCTCTTGCTTGTCATTCAACTTAAATTCTTCTGGAATATCTTTTAGAGCGTAAATTTCATTTTCAATGAGTTCAAAACCTTTTGATTTACCTCCATAAAGATTGCAAACGTGTCCTTCTGGAAGGAAAGACCAACAATCATCAGCTAAAGGACAATCGTAAGGGTTGTTGCAATGCGGACCTATTTTATTTTCTGGAAGTATAGGGTCTGAGATTATTTCTTTCATATATTCAATTCTTTCTGAAATTCCTTTTATTGTTTCATTTACTTTTTCTGTGATGTCCGTTTTTGTTAACAGTTCTTTTGGGTTTATTTCTCCTTTTCTTATGTATTCATTGTTTATGTGCATCAAATAACATTTTTTTATTTTTAATCCACATTTCTCGTAGATATGTTTTTGAAAAGAAACGTCATGTAGGTTTATATCTTTGACTTTAGTTCCTGATTTAACTTCTATAATGTCCCATCCGTCTTCATTTGGTTGTAGAATGTCTGCTCTTGAATATAAATCATCTATCATAAAGGCTGGTTCGAATAAAGGTTTTTCTTCTTTTAAGGAAGCTTGTGTTAATTGAATATTACCTATGAAGTCTTCTGTTGGGAGATCTATTCCTCCTGGGAAGAGTTTTTTTGCGTATTCTTC
>CAZUEV010000064.1:0-3336 GCA_964619355.1 Candidatus Woesearchaeota archaeon | reverse complement strand
CAATAAAATCCCTACTTTTTTACAATTATTACTCTTAAACCTCATCCAAACCCAACTCCCCTCTCAATTCGAGAATCGCTTCTGCATCTTTAATCTTACGGATTGCATTATTGTAAAATGAAGAAACTGCAGGCTGAGAAATTTTTAACTTCTTAGCTATCTCTAATTGTGTAAAACCTTTCTTTTTTAACTTCAATATCTCTATTTCTTTTTCTGTTATCATAATAACCACAATAACTTATACGCACACTATAAGTTATACTATATATAAATCTTTTCAATCTATTAAGAAAAACTTTAAATAACCGTACTTCAAAAATAAGAATATGTCTTCATTTAATCAAATTCTTAATGATATCAAGTCTGTAAAGATTCAAGGAGCAACAAATATAGCAAAAGCAGGACTAAAAGCATTAAAACTACAAAGTGATTCTACTTCAATTAAGCAAATACTTAGTTCAAGGCCCACTGAACCATGCCTTCAGAATTCAATAAGATATGCAAAAACAACCAACGTAGACGTAGCTTATCACTTTCTAAACAGTTTACAAAACAGAGTTACTTCATTTGGCGAAAAAATAATAAAAACTAATTCAAATATATTTACACACTGTCATTCTTCAACAGTCATAGACATATTAGCAAAATCAAAAGCAAACAACAAAAAATTCGAAGTATCCTGTACAGAAACAAGACCATTATTACAAGGAAGAAAAACAGCAAAGGATTTAAACAGATTAAAAATAAAAACAACATGCATTGTAGATTCCGCAGCCCATGACTTCTTAAAAAAATCAGATATATTTTTACTTGGTGCAGATCAGATAACTAAAACTGGAAATGTAATAAATAAAATTGGTAGTAATCTATTCGCAGAAATAGCATACAATCACAAAATCCCATTATATATTTGCACAAACTCTTGGAAATTCTCTGAAAAAAACTTAAAAATAGAAGAAAGAAATCCAGATGAAGTTTGGGACCAAGAATTAAAATATGTAACAGTAGAAAACTCAGCATTCGGTAAAATAAATCAAAAATATATAAAAGGAATAATTTCAGAACTTGGAATACTTCCAGTAAAAAAATTCTTAAAACAAGTTAAGAAAACATACCCTTGGATATAATGATAATTTGCTTCGATTTAGACGGAACTCTGGTAGATACAGAAAAATGGATAGTTAAGTCCATACAAGAAACATTAAAGATATATGGATTAAAAATAACAAAAAAGGACATATATCTATATTGGGGGATCAATATGCGAGTTCTATTAAAAAGAAATTTCCCACATTTAAAGAAAGAAGATATAGTAACAATTGCAAATGAATTTGAGGAAACAAGGAAAAAAACAATTCACAGAGTTAAACCATTCAAAAATACTAAAAAAATATTAAGACTTCTATCAAAAAAATATAAGTTAGGATTATTAAGCAATAACCCACATTGGATGATAGAAGAAATTCTAAAATCAACAAAAATCAACAAAAAATTATTTAAAGTAATCGTCGGTGATGATGAAGTAAGAAAACCAAAACCATTTCCAAATGAAATTTATAAAGCAGAAAGAGAATTAGGGAAAAAAGTAAAATTCATGGTAGGAGATACAATACAAGATATAAAAACTGCAAAGTCTGCAAAAGTAAAATCTATAATAATTCTTCAAGGTCCAAAATCAACCAGGAAAAGATTAAAAAGTGCAGATTTCATAATCAAAGACATAAAAGAACTTCCAAGAATAATAAAAGAGGCAAAATGAGTCAATATTTAGATTTTGTAGACCTGAAATACAACCCAAAAAAATCGGATTTAATAGTTCTATTTAGGGTTGAACCAGCAAGAGGAATTTCAAAAAAAGAAGCAATAGGGAGAGTTGCAGCAGAATCGAGCAATGGAACCTGGACAACATTATCAACATTAAAACCACATATAAGAAAAATTAGAGCAAGAGCTTTCAAATTAAACGGAAATAATGTAAAAATAGCTTATCCTTTAGAATTATTCGAACAAGGAAATATTCCTCAATTAATGAGTTCTATAGCTGGAAACATTTTTGGAATGAAGGCAGTAAGAAATCTAAGGCTGGAAGATATTTATTTCCCAAAAGAATATGTAAAACACTTCAAGGGGCCCCAATTTGGAATAAAGGGGATAAGAAAATACATGAAGATAAAAAACAGACCAATGATAGCCACTGTACCAAAACCAAAAGTTGGTCTAACAACAAAAGAACATACAAAAGTAATTTTAGATTCGTGGACTGGTGGTGTAGATTTTGCAAAAGATGACGAAAACTTAACTTCTCAAAACTTCAACAAATTTGAAGAGAGAGTTAAACAAGCAGCAAAAGCAAGAGATAAAGCTGAAAAAATAACTAGAGAGAAAAAAGATTATTTTATCAACATTAGTGCAGAAACAGACGAAATGATAAGGCGTGCAGAAATAGTAAAAAACTACAACTTCAAATATGTAATGGCAGATATCCTAACTGTGGGCTGGTCTGGAATTCAAACCCTAAGAAAAGAAACACAACACCTAAAATTAGCAATACATGCACACCGAGCATTTCACGCTGCATTCGATAGAAATCCAAAACATGGCATGTCAATGTTAGCACTAGCAAAAATATCAAGACTAACTGGAGTAGATAACATTCATATTGGAACGGTGGTTGGAAAGTTAGTAGGAAACAAAAAAGAAGTTCTAAACATACAAAAAGGAATAACTTCCAACATGCATGGAATAAAAGACACAATTCCAGTTTCATCGGGTGGACTTCATCCAGGATTAATACCATACATAATAAAAACACTAGGAAATGATATCGTACTCCAAGCTGGTGGTGGAATACATGGTCATCCAAAAGGATCAAAACAAGGTGCAAAAGCAGTAAGACAATCTATGAATGCAACACTAAATAATATTTCACTAAAAAATTATTCAAAATCCAATCCAGAATTAAAGATAGCACTAAAAAAGTGGAAAAAAACTAAACCAATTTAGCTTTTTTTATTAAAAAAACACCAGCATGATTTTCATATTCTTTCTCAGATTCTTCAACAACAACTTCTCTAAAAAAAGTAGGACCATCCAAAACAAAAGTTTCTATTTCTCCACCCTCTCCTGCTGGATTAATTTGATATTTCTCACTATACTTCTTCAAATCCTCAATTAAAGCATGATTAAGCTTCTTTCCAAGCCATTTTTCATCCAAGGGGTAACCAAACACCCCAACAATTAAAGTCTCAAAACCCACATCAAGCAATTCATTGAGCAACTGGACCTGATCCATCCCCCATAGAGGATTTAAACATTTCAAATCCAATTCATCACAAA
>CAZUEV010000063.1:0-3435 GCA_964619355.1 Candidatus Woesearchaeota archaeon | reverse complement strand
CTGAATGTGGAGTTGATGTTGCCTGTTGGGATAGCAAAGATATATCATATTCAATAGATGATAATAATATTTTTAAAGTAGATGTGAGTTCTGGAACCATTAAAGATATTCTTGGGGAAGAAGGGGTGATTATTAGAGGATCTATTGATTTTGATTATAATCCTCTCCAAGATGGTGAATTTGAATGTTGAAGCTAAGCTACGATGAAATCTTAAGGAAGATAATAGAGAACACAGAGTTATCTAAAGAGCAGATTGAAGAAAAAATAAATGATAAGATAAAGCAACTTTCTGATTTAGTTAGTAGAGAGGGTGCCGCTCATATAATTGCAAATCAAAATGGTGTTAAATTATTTGAGAATTTTGGAAATAGAGTTATTAAAATTAAGGAAGTTCCAAAAGGTTCTACTTCTGTTAATGTTTTAGCAAAAGTTATGAATATTTATGGCGTTAATAAATTTATTAGAAATGATAAGGAAAGCAGAGTTGCAAATTTAATGATTGCTGATGAAACTGGTTCTATTCGTTTGGTTATTTGGGAAGACCACTTAATTGATAAAATTGATAAGGATGAAATTGCTGAGGGGGATATTATTAGAGTTAAGAATAGTTATTCTAGGGAAAATAGAGGGTTTACTGAGTTACATCTTGGTGCTAGGTCTGAAATTGAAGTTAATCCAAAGGGTGAGAAGATTGGAGAAGTTAATACTTCAATAGCATCCGAACCAATTTCAGTTAGTAGGAAAAATGTCTCTGAATTGCAAGATGGCGAAAGTGCAGAAATTTTTGGTACTGTTGTCCAAGTTTTTGATCCTAGATTTTATAATGCATGTCCAGAATGTAATCGTAAACCAGAGATGGATGATAATAAGTTTAAATGTCCAGAACATGGTGTTGTAAGTGTTAGGAGGGTTCCTATTTTGAATTTCTTTTTTGATGATGGTACTGGAAATGTTCGTACTGTTTGTTTTTCTGAACAAGCTAATCAGTTAGCTGGGAAAGAATTAACTGAGGAAGTGGATTTTGAAGCAGTTAAGGATGACTTGTTGGGTAAGCAGTTAATTTTAATAGGGAGGGCTGTCAAGAATAAAATGTTTGGTCGTACTGAATTTATAGTTCGATCTGTTAAGGAGGCAAACCCTGTTGAATTAGTGCAAAATGATGTTTAAAACCCATTTATCTTTAGGTGTATTGGCTGGCTTGTTTTTTATGAGGCAATTCTCTTTGGAAGATCCTTGGATATTTTTAGCTATTGTTGGTTTTAGTTCTATTTTGCCAGATATTGATACTAAGAATAGTTGGATTGGTAAACGGTTTAAACCCATTTCTTGGTTATTTAGTTTATTATTCGGTCATAGGAAGATTTTCCATAGTATTTTGTTTGCTTTGTTTATTTTTATTGTTCTTTATTTTTTGACTATTGGTTATATTGCTGCTGCTTTTTTAATTGGATATGTAGTTCATATCTTGGTTGATGGATTTACTGTTAATGGTATTAAACCTTTTTATCCATTCTCTAAGTTTGAAATTAAAGGTTTTTTAAGAAGTGGAGATTTGATGGATAACTTGTTGTTCTTCTTGATTATTGTTGGAATAATTTGGTTGAGTATTGGTTAGTTTTATAAGTTAAGGTTTGTTCCCATTTGTGAATTAGAATGGTTGATTTGTTACAAGGAAAGTTATTAGAGATGGAAATGAGAAATCCTTCACCAACATTGCAAGGAGAAGGATTGCTGCAAGGAAAATCATGGCAGGAGTATTTAATTTTTAGAGAAGTTGAACAGATACCACAGAAAGTTCCGTTGTTCAGAATGGCTGACGATGAACTTTTTTATTTAAGAGATGTAAGACAAATTGGCGAACCTATAGGTGAGTTATATCATGACAAACCCTGTGGTGAAGAGATCCTTAATCTTTATGATGGTGTGGCATCTTGTGTTAACCGTTAGAAATAGTTTGAGTAATTCTTCTTGACATCTTGACATGGACCACAATATTGTTTATAAATAAAGCATAATTACCTATTTTATCTCCTTATTGAAATAAGATCCGATAAGGAATAGGAGGTAATGTAAATGACACAACCATTAAAGAAATTTAAATCTGGTTCTATAGAAGCCGCAGTTTGGTCCAATGAAAGGGATGTAAAAGATAGTAACACAAAAGTTGAATTTAAGACTGTTAGTTTGAGGAAGTCTTGGAAAGATGACAAAGATGTTTGGAGAGATGCAACTATTAATTTAAGACGATCTGATTTGATAAAAGCTATCTTGGTTTTGGAAAAAGCCCAGGAAGAGCTATTTTTGGGAGAGTGATAATATGGCTGAAAAATTTAAATTAACTGATTTACCAGGTGTTGGGGAAGCTACTGCTATGAAATTAGAAGAGGGCGGTTATGGAACTCTTTTAGCTTTGGCTGTTGCTAGTCCAAGTGAGATTGCAGATAGTGCAGGACTTACAGAAGCTGTTGCAAGGAAGATAATACAATTTTCTAGAAGCGAATTAGACATGGGTTTTGAATCAGGTATGGATTTATTGAAGAAAAGAGAGAGAGTAATAAAAATTACTACTGGTTCTGCTGCTTTTGATACTTTAATTGGTGGTGGAGTAGAAAGCAATGCTATAACTGAGACGTACGGACAGTATGGTTCTGGAAAAACTGCATTGGCACATCAATTGGCTATAACTGCTCAATTGCCTGTAGAACAAAAAGGTGCAGATGGCATTGTTGTTTGGATAGATACTGAAGGAACTTTTAGGCCTGAGAGAATTAAACAGCTTGCAGAACTTGCTGGTTTGAATGTTGAGGAAGTTTTGGGAAATATGAGGGTTGTTAGAGCTTTTAATTCAGATCATCAGATGTTGTTAGCTGAAAAAGTTGAAGATTTGATAACTAAGGAAGGATTGAATGTTAAGTTGGTTATTGTTGATTCTTTGATGAGCCATTTTAGAAGTGAATTTATTGGTAGAGGAACTTTGGCAGGACGTCAGCAGAAGTTGAATAAACACATGCATAC
Source organism: Candidatus Woesearchaeota archaeon (assembly GCA_964619355.1). GTDB lineage: Archaea > Nanobdellota > Nanobdellia > SCGC-AAA011-G17 > PNOQ01 > CAYFNK01. Next base: position 419 of record CAZUEV010000063.1, on the reverse strand, counting down.
TTTGTTGAAGTTGGCACATACTTACAACTTGGCTATTTATGTAACTAATCAAGTTATGTCTAAACCTGACACTTTCTTTGGAGATCCTACTGAAGCTATTGGAGGGCATATTGTAGCTCATGCATCTACTACTAGATTGTATTTGAGAAGAGGTAAGAAAGGTTCAAGAGTTGCTAAATTAGTAGATAGTCCTTGTTTACCGGATGGAGAATGTATGTTCTTTATTACAGATACGGGTATCAGAGACGAATAGTTTTTAAACTTCTTTTTTCTTTTTTCTTTATGGGATTTTATAAGTGGATTAAACAGAAGAAGAAAAGAAAGAGAAGAAGATCTAAGATAGCTAGGAAAAGAGGGGAGAGAGATCTTAGTTATAAGGCCAAGAAGAATAAAGATGGAGAGAGGATTAATATTAAGAA
>CAZUEV010000062.1:0-3437 GCA_964619355.1 Candidatus Woesearchaeota archaeon | reverse complement strand
TCTAGACTGGTCACCAAATTTAATAAAAAGAATTGCAGGAATACAAAAACAATTACTAAAAACATCATTCCAAAACTTAAAACCAAAAGGAACTTTAGTATACTCCACATGCACAATGGAACCTGAAGAAGATGAGGCAGTAATTTCAAATTTATTAGAAAACTTTGAAAACGCAAAACTAGAAAAAATAAACATTAAAAACTTAAAATCATCAAACCCAATTCTAAAATTCGAAAACAATGAATATAACAAAGAAGTAAAAAAGTGTTTAAGAATCTGGCCACAAGATAATCACACAGATGGATTTTTCATAGCAAAAATTAGAAAAAATTAAGATTAAAATAAATTTCTTTTTTATATACTGTAGAATATACTTCAAAAAATCTCAAGAAAACTTTTATAAGCTAATAACCTCAAAATAATAACATGAATAAAAGAGACATGGTGCTTCTAATATCAATAACTGTTGTACTAGTCCTTTCTATAATAGTTTCAATATCACCAGAAATAAAAAATATAGTAACTGGAAAATTTGCAGGCATTGACTCTGTTGACAATAAACCATCAACAACAAGCGATTCACAAGGATCCACCCCAACAAACCAAGAATCACAACTAAATTCAAAAACATATGAAGAATTTGGAAGCATATCTATGGGAGAAAGAGACTCCTTTGGAGGAACAAGCATTATAACGGAAAATAAAATAAAGTTTGGGGTAGCATTAGTTGATGAAAGAGGAAAAGAATTAGATTTTACAACAAAAGGAAGATTAGTAGATCCAGAAGGAAATCTATTTCAAACATTTAACATAACAACAAACAAGAACATAACACTAAATATAAACAAAACCAAACTTGGATATTGGACAATAAATCTAAGTAATGGAACAAAAACAAAAAATTTCTTAGTAGCGCTCTCAAAAGACGAAAAAGAAATTCTAAAAAATATAAACATTGTACAAGATGGATTTCAAAAGCTTCCTAACGATGCTTCTCTGGCAGACATCCTATTAAACTTAGACAAAAAAGAAAATTCATTACTAAAAAACATTCTAAAGCCATTAGAACAAACAGAAAATCCACTATTCTCACCACTTAAATCTTCAGAAACAATTATAGAACCAATAATTATACAAAAATCACCATTGCAAAGAGAGGGCAAAGATATATCAGTACAGCTCTCAATGAAAAAACCAGAAGTAGAAAAAGAAGATGTTTTAACAGTTAGCATAAAGGACAAAAAACCATACATTAACTTCAATTTCAGATTCTAAAAAATGGAAGATATTTTCCCAACAAAAAAAGAGGAACAGCACCTAAAAAGAATAGTAAATAATTTCATGAAAAAAATAAGAGGTAATGAAATAAAATTCTTAGTTGGTGGCTCATATGCAAAAGGAACTTGGATAAGAGGAAAACCAGATATAGACATCTTCGCAAGATTCAACTACAATAAATATCAAAATAAAAATCTTTCAAACGAACTTAAAAAAATATTAAGAAAAAAGAAAATACACTTTGAGACAATTCACGGTTCAAGAGATTACTTTCAAACAAAAATAGAGGACTTCACATTCGAAATAATTCCTGTTTTGGATATGAAAAATTCCAAAAAAGCAAAAAACGTCACAGACGTCTCTCCATTACATGTAACATATGTAAAAAAACATGCAACACAAAAAATAAAAAACGATATTAGATTACTAAAAAAATTATGTAAATTTCATGATTTATACGGAGCAGAAAGTTACATCAAAGGATTCTCTGGATACGTTCTAGAAATATTAACAATACATTATGGCTCACTAAAAAAATTAATGAATGCCATTAAAAAATGGGATGAAAAAGAAATAATAGATCCTGCAAGACATTACAGCTCAAAAAATGACATCATGAAAGAACTGAACACTTCAAAGAAAAACTCACCATTAATATTAATAGATCCTGTACAGAAAGAAAGAAATTTGGCAGCAGCATTAAGCAAAAGAAAATATGAAGAAATAATAAAATTAGCAAACACTTACGACGGATCTAAAGAGTTTTTCGTAAAAAAAGAGGTAAATCTAGACAAACTAAAAGGTTACACAGTATTCAAAATAAAACCTTTAGATAAAAAAATAGACATCGCCGGAGCAAAACTCCTAAAGGCATTAGAAAAGACAAAAAACGCAGCAGAAAGAGAAGGACTAAAAGTAAAAGATTACGGATGGAAATGGGAAGATGAACATGCATACTTCTGGTTCAAAACAAATAGCTTAGAAAAAACAAAAAAACACTACGGTCCAAAAACAGATCAAAAAACTAATCTAGAAAATTTCAAAAAGAAATGGAAAGGAAAAAGAATTTACAAAGAAAAAGGTAAAGTCTACATAATACAAAAGAGAACCAAAACATCATCAAAAGATGTACTTCAAGAAATCCTGAATAAAGAAGATATAAAAAGTAATTTCATATACCAAAAACTTTATAAATAAAGTAAGAACTAACCTTACTAAATTCTGTGATGATTAAATGGAAGATAAAAAAATTCACACTGGAACTACTACTATCGGTATTGTATGCAAAGATGGTATAGTCTTAGCAGCAGATAAAAGAGCTAGCGCAGGCTATTTTGTTGCAAGCAAAGATATGAAAAAAATACATAATATAACTGATAGTATGGCCGTAACAATGGCAGGTTTAGTTTCTGATGCACAATTAATTACAAAGTTGATACAAGCAGAATTAAGATTAAAAAGGATGAGAACAAAGGAAACACCATCAGTAAAAGAAGCAGCAAATCTTCTAGCCGGAATATTATACCAAAATATAAGAAAAATGTCAATGGTTCCAGGAATAGTTGGCTTCTTACTTGGAGGAAACGATCCACATGGAAATCATCTATACGAGTTGGGAGTGGATGGCTCACTTACATCAATAAAAGATTTCTGTTCAACTGGTTCTGGTAGTATGCTTGCATATGGTGTACTAGAGAGCACTTACAATCCAAATTTAAATGTAAAAGAAGGTATTGAATTAGCCACTAAAGCAATAACCACAGCAATAAATAGAGATCTTGCAACAGGAGATGGTCTTGATATTTTCGTTATAGACGAAAAAGGAGCACATCAAGTGGTAGCAAAGAAAGTAGAAAAGATTCTGAAATAATTAGTTCTCAAAGTGAAAAACATGGTATTAAGAATACTAGAAGAAATAAAGGAAATGCTTCCTTCAGATGCAAAGATATCTCAAATTCTATTCGAAGGAGCAAACATAGTACTTTACACAAAAAATAAAGAATTTTTCCTAGATAATGGTACAACAATAAAAAACATAGTTAGCACAATAAAGAAAAGAGTAGAACTTAGACCAGATCCTTCTTTATGTATGAATTTAGAAAAGGCAGAACAAGAAATAATAAAAATAATTCCAAAAGAAGCTGGAAAAATAGAATTAA
>CAZUEV010000061.1:0-3487 GCA_964619355.1 Candidatus Woesearchaeota archaeon | reverse complement strand
TACCTGAACCTGTAACTTCATCTCCATTAAGATTAATTCCAGTTCCATCATTCCCATTTCCAGAAAAATCATAAACATATGTATCATTTTCTCCATAATTAGAATCATTATTGAGATGAAGAAGCAGAACATTTCCAGACATATTTGCATTTCCATTTGCAAAAGAAGTCTCGACTACTTGGTTCGGAGGAAGTTCTCCAATTGTATTACTTACCCAAGAAATATTATTCCAACTAGAAGCCCCACCAGAGTCAAAAATCTGGCTTGTGAACTCTCCTTTTGATATGTAATTCCCTTTTTGTCTATTGTAATTTTCAAGTATTTCATCTTGCAATAATGAACGGTTCCAGATTGATACTTCATCCAAGAACCCATCAAAAAAACGAGTAGCAGCGTATCCTTCTCCTGCTCCAATTGTTAATTTGTCTGCAGTAATGCTTGTTGTATCAGAAAGAGCGGCATTTTCTCCATCAAGAACTCCATCTACATATAATTTTAGATTTTGTCCATTAACAACTGCAGTTACATAATACCATCTATCTAAAGTTATACTGGTTTCACCCGATAAAGAATTTCCACCTCCTGTTGTTTGTGTGAAGAAATATCCTGAAGAAGAGGTTTGAAGAAAAAAACGTTCTCCCAAATCATCTTCTGGGTCTCTTATGACTATTATGTCCTTAAGTGTGGTTTTATTTTGGGGTTTTATCCAAGCAGAAATTGTAACTGTTGCTGATTCACTAATTTGGGGAAGACCTATACTATAGTTAAAATAGTCATCAACCCCATCAAATTCAATCGCACCATTTAGTTTACCTGAACCTGTAACTTCATCTCCATTAAGATTAATTCCAGTCCCATTATTCCCATTACCTGAAAAATCATAAACATGAGTGTCATTCTCTCCGTAAGTAGAATCATTGTTTAAATGCATAAGCAAAATATTGCCAGCCATGTTAATTCCACCATTGAATGTTTCTACATACCTGTCGTTTGCAAGTTCTTGTTTTGTATCATTCGAAGTTAATTCAACAAACAAGCCTGTGGTATTGTACTCTGTATTATTGTAGGTTCCATTATCAAAATGTCCTTGAGAATTATCAACAAAAGTAGCTGCAGTAACTATTGCTATAAAAAATAAGAATATTAATAAAAATAGTGGAAGGTGTTTTCTACTTAACATTCTTCCCTCTCTTTTTCAGATGCTCTTTCAATAATTTTTCAATTAATTTTGAAGAATTAACACAATCTTCCTCTGCATATTTTTTCCAAATTTCAAGAATCTCTTCATCTATCGTAACACTTAATACTTTTTTTGTCATAATATAAATAATATTTATATTATTTAATATTTAAAGCTTTGTTTTTAGAAATTAGTAAAACTTACTTCTTACCAACTTTCTTTACTTCAACTTTATCACTAATAATAGCAGAATTGCCCGTTGGATCTTCAACAGTTATCTTTACAGGAACATCACCCAACTTAATCTTCCATAACTTCTTCAATAAATTCTTTGCACTCTTCTTAACAGAAGGATCCTCAGCACTATCTCTCTCTTTCTCTACTATTTTCTCAAATTTTTCAATCAAACCTTCAACATCAGTTATGAAACCTTCAGAACTATCTCCGCCTTCAATCTTCATTCTTATTTGAGGAATTTTTATAGTACCTAAACATGATTTAATAATCTTAATCTTCATATCTTTTTTAGAATCAACTACTAATGTCTGAATCGAACCTTCTTTTTCTTCTTCAGATTCAATATCGCATTTAGAAAAATTACAATCACTACAATTCATAGATAAAACATAAACTTTTCCAAATCCCTCAATATCCTTATCTTCTTCCTTCAATTCCAAGGTATTCTTACCACAACCCGGACATTGTTGATTCTTTATGACTTCCATCGTATAAGAATAAATTAAAATATTTAAAAGAATTATGATTCCAGGCTATCGTTCAAATCTTCATCCCTGTGGATACTTGCAAAACTAGGAGTTGCAACTAACCAATCTTCACCAAATCCGGCAATGTCTCCATCTATGGCTTCACAGGTCTTCTTAAGTTTACCAACAGCACGCTTCAACTCAATCATATCTCTGTCTTTAAGTGGCTTAATATTAATCAACGCGATAGTATAGCCCTCTCTTAAAGAATCAAGAGCCGGTTTAATATCAATAAAATCCTCAACAATAAAAGGTCTAACTTTTATCTTGGATTTAGAACCTTTAAATTCGGTATCAAGCTCAACATAATCTTCACTGAACTGGTCAGGAAACTCACCTTCGTAAGAGAAATCTCTCGAAACCACCTTATCTTTTATCTTTGAAAACATATTACCCATTTTAACAAGTTGGGTAATCTTGTAAAATATATAAACATTTCTATTGTTGAATTGACTCCAACTTAGAGAAAAGATCCCATAGCTGAGTTTTGGTTTCTATTGGTACATTTGGGTCATCTGCCACATCATCCAACTCTTGAATAGACTTATCAACTCTTATAGAAAGCGTTTGATCCTCGCACAACAACAAAGAATGAGCAGATTTTATCTTAAATCTTATATTTTTAGGTATCAAATTATCAGACTCTAAATTAGACAATAATTCTATCACTTCACTTAACTGTTCACTTTTCATCTTTAGCACCCATTACTTCCTGTTGAAGTTTCTCAGCACTGTCCCTTAATTTTTTCTCTTGTTTTTCGAGATTATCCAGTCTCAAATCAAAAACTTCTTTTTTAGAAGTAAGATCTTTAATCAAGTCTTCCTTTTCAGCAGAAACAACAACACTACCAACTATCTTGAAAGCTTCCTTGGCATCCTTTAATTCACCAAGTGCATTTTCAATCTCTAAAAGGTGAGCCTGAAAACTATGTTTTTGCATAGCAATAGTCTGTATCTTTTGCTCAAATTCCTGTAATTCTGCTAATCTCTCTTGCATTTTCTTACTAATATTTTCTGTCATTTTCTAAACCGCCTTTACTTTTTTTGATACTGTTCTTGGCTTAAACAAAATCTTGGAACCACAATAAGGACATCTTATTCTCTTTTTTACATAGGTATCGGAAACTTTTTTTCCACACCCAAAACATTTATAATCTACCATTTTTAATCCAAAGAATATGCTTTTCCAGCAAACTTAGTGTTACAAGTTTCACATTTCCATATTCCATAAAATAATCTTTTAACCTTAGTTTTATGACAAAGGGGACATTTATATTTCTTTCTTTGCTTAGATTCTATCTCTGAGACCTTCTCTTTAAGTCTTGCACCATATCGTGCACCAAATCTTCCAGCACTTCCTTTCCTTCTCTTCGCCATTTTTGTCTAAAGAACACTTTAGTTCTGAGCTTAATCCTCTTTTAAAAATGTTTCTATTGTCTTTATTAAAGAATAAGTAAGATTTATTAAGGGGATAAAAGCAGCATATCATAGAGAGGATGTGGTGTAGCTTGGTTAGCATTAGTGGTTTGGGGCCACTAGACCC
>CAZUEV010000060.1:0-3497 GCA_964619355.1 Candidatus Woesearchaeota archaeon | reverse complement strand
TTGGATGGAACATCCGCAACAAAACTAAAATCTTTATTCTTCCTAACAACTTCCTGAGAAATAACATAAATACTATTTTGACTAAAAAAAGAAGTAACTGTAAATGGGATTCCTTCCAACTCTTGTTTAATCTCTTTTTTAATTGGTTCCAAAACTTTCTGTTCTTCCTTAACTAGTTTTTCTTCCACTTCTTTTTTAACTTCCTTTTTCTCTTCCTTCTTAACAGATTTTCCAGGTTTCAAAACTTTCTTTATCAATTCTTTAGCTTCATCATTATCAGTTAAATACCATTTCCAAAAAATCTCGTAATCTCCGCCAAGTCCAACATTCAACGGAACAGCATAATCTTTTATTTCCCTTAATGCAACCCTTAACCATGGTTCACATTCACTATCTCTAAGAATCTTCTTATCATTAAGCAAATTAAATGCTTCCCTAGGTTTTCCATTCAAATACTCACATAAACTTTCCAATTTAGTTTCTTGACCAGTTATAAAATAAAAAGGAGAACCACCTTTCTTAACAAAAGTAACATTAACTTCTTTTTTAGAAGATAACTCGGACAAAATTGCACTAGCAAGTAAAAGATTGGTTTTCAACTCGGTAGCCAACTGAGAAGGAATAATTGGACCTTCTCTTCTAATAAAATTCAAAGCATCAATTTTCATATTTGGCATAAAAGAAGGAACTCTGGAAAATATAAAAGTCTTATGGCCTGGTCCAACCTACATCATAATACGTAACATCGCCTTCACTATCAACGATTCCAATTAATAATTTCTTCCTGGTAGAGTGGGCAACCCTATTCTTAGCACTAAATTCATGCCAAGTTAATCCCTTAGCCTCACTAACTGGATATAAAATCCATTTAGCATGGTCTTGACCCGGTTTAACACCCCTATCATAAATTCTAAAATCAGCACCAAACTTCAAGGCAGTCTTAACAATATAACCTCTAGACCTCATATCTTTAAACACAGAATACCTTATCCAAAAATCTTTATCAATTCTCTTTGCTTTCTTCAAAAAAGAATCAAAATCAATCTTCTTATTTCTACCATCAAAAACATCAACTTTTCCTACTTCAAGAAGATAAAGAGCTTCAAACAAAGAATAATAAAATTTCTTACCTTTTGGCTCTCCAAATCTACTTTTGTCATACATTGACTTGGCCAATTTATCATCTTCGGAAAATACAAGATCTCTCGAAAAAAATGTTTTTAGTTTTTCCATAACAATCAAACTAAACAAAAACTATTTAAAAAGATTTTGATAAGTGCTATATCATGAAAGTAACATTTTTGGGAACTGGAGCTATGAAACCGCATAAAGATAGGAACACCACTGCGATTTTATTAACTTACAAAGGTGAAAACATTCTAATAGATTGCGGAGAAGGAACTCAAAGACAATTCTTTAAAGCAAAGATAAGTCCTGCAAAAATAACAAAGATTCTTATTTCGCACTGGCATGGGGATCACATTTTGGGTTTACCAGGACTACTACAAACTCTAGCAAGATCAGATTACAAAAAAACTCTAAAAATATACGGACCAGAAGGAACAAAAAAATTCATTTCAAAATTAATGTCTCTTTTTATAGCAAGTACACACAGGATAAAATATGAAGTAATAGAAATAAAGAAAAATGGTGTCTTTCTAAAAGAAAAAGATTTTCAAATTCTAGCTGAAACTCTTCCACATACCTCAAAATGTTTAGGATATTCATTTAGAGAAACACCAAAGAGAAAAATAAACATAGCATACACTAAAAAATTCGGTTTAACAAGAGATCCAATACTGGGAAAACTTCAACAAGGAAAAACAATTACATACAAAGGTAAAAAAATAACGCCAGAGAAAGGAACTACCTTGATAGAAGGTCATAAAATATCAATAATCTTAGACACAGGTTATACAAAAAAGATATCAAAATTTGTGGAGAATTCAAAAGTATTAATTATAGAATCAACATTCTTAGACAAAGATAAAACTAGGGCAAAAGAATACAGACATCTAACTGCAAAACAAGCAGCAACAATAGCAAAAGACTCCAAATCAAAACAACTAATTTTAACTCACTTAAGTGAAAGGTATAAGGGAGAAAAAGAAATATTGAATGAAGCAAAAAAAGTCTTCAAGAACACAAAAGTAGCCAAAGATTTTTTAGTAGTAGATTTCTAAACTTTTACTTCATAAATAAAAACATCATCATAAGGATTTTCTATCAACATCATTTCCTTAATACTTAACTTCTCAAAGTATCTTCTCAAAGGTCTCATCGAATTACCATGTGCTGAAATTGCAACATTGATTTTTTTCTCTTTAATCAATTTAAGTAAATCCCTGATAAACGGTTTAATTCTCTTTTCAACATCTTTAACTGATTCACCCTTGGGAGGTCTAGTAGGATATCCCCTATGAAACTTATCATATTTTTCAGGGGAATTCTTCTTAATATAATCATAATGAGTTTTACCAGAAACAGCACCATAATCTCTCTCAATAATCCTATTATCAGTCATAATAACTCTGCATTCTGGATGAAACTTCAAAACCTCTTTCAAAGTCTGTTTAGATCTTTTTAATCTACTCTGAAAAGCAACAGTAAATTCTTTCTCCTTCAACCTAAGAGCAACTATCTTTGCATCATCAAATCCCCTCTTATTCAAAGAAACATCTCTAAAACCAGAAAATTTTCCAGCAGCATTATCAGTAGTAGTACCATGCCTAAAAAGATAAATGTATTTCTTCATGATAATAAATCTTAAAAAATCAAGAATAAAAATCTTTCCCTTAATACTACCAAACCTTAATAAACAAAACAAGATTTACTCAAAAAATGGAAAAAGCTATGATAACCTATGAAGTACTGTATGACGCTCTTAGGATGGAGAAACAAAGAGCAGAACTCCAGCAGCTGGATAAAGAATTTTATCAAAATTTAGTAAGATATATCGGAGAAAAACGGGAAATCCTAAAATCACAAGAAAACAAAGATAGTGTATTCACAAATATAGAAGTGCAAAAAACAAGAAAACAAATAGAGAATATTCAAAAAATTCTAATAGAGCTATATGAGCGAAGAGAAGCAAAAATTATAGAATTGGCATTAATAGCAACAAAATCGACCCACACTAATTCTCAGGAAAAAGAAAATATGTTAAAAGAAGAAAAAACATTCTACGAAGAAGTATATTATTTATTAAACAGCTATAAGGAAAACGTCTTAGCAAGCATGTTATCTGGCAAACAGGTTCAAATCAAAGATGAACCAAAAGACTTAAAAGATGAAAATATGCCCACTACAACAATAAAACGGCTAAAATTTGTAGCCAGTGTGCCTACATTCGTTGGTACAGATTTGAATGTCTATGGGCCCTTTGAAAAGGAAGATATGGCTGAAATACCTCAAGATGTTGCAAATCTACTAATAAAAACAAAAAAAGCAATCGAAAATGAAAGTACCTAAAATAAAAAAATCATATTGTAGAACCT
>CAZUEV010000059.1:0-3513 GCA_964619355.1 Candidatus Woesearchaeota archaeon | reverse complement strand
CAGATGTATGATTTGCAATCTCAACAACACTAGAGCCCCTTAACAAACCAATAGTTCCTTCTCGTCTATCAACAACCAATAAACCATAAGTTTCCTTATGCGTAACCATATCTCTCAACAAATCAACAACGAAAGTTTGATCACACCTATACAGTCTCATATTAACTGGCTCTGGTGGTTCAACACTAAAAACCTGAATATTAATTTGACTTTCTTTATCACCAATATTTCCAGAAAAAATAGCTAAACCATTTTCAGGCGTTGCTTTAAACAATCTCAAATGCCTAATCATTTTCTCCAAAGAATCGATAACATTTGTCCTCGTTCTTTTATCTTTAATATTAGATGCAGTACCTTGTTCTTCTTTCAAATGATTAATAATCTTAAACAATTCATAACCTGCAGGGATATATACGGAAACTAACTCAGTATGTCTCCCCCTATAACTAGCTAATTGATCAACAAATTTTCTTAATTCTCTTCTTTTCTTTACATCTACCATTCTACATCAAATTTACTTCCTTTTTTAACATCTCTTGCATTGCAAACTGCTTTCAAATCATCCATACTACTAAACAACATACTATAAGCATCCTTTGTCAAAGTTAAACCAACTTCTTCTTTTAATGATTTGTTTGCTTTAGCCTTTAACTGTCTTACATTGTTTAAAACATTAACAAAAGTGTCAAAAACTTTCTCAGCACCATTATCATTTAAATTGGCATCATATTTTGGCCAAGAAGAATTATGTATACTTTTCATTTTCTCTCCCTTTGCAAAATACAATTGATAAATCTCTTCAGTAATAAAAGGCATAATTGGAGCAAACATTTTCAAAATTCCGTTCAACAAATAATGCAAGGTAAACTGTGCACTTCTTCTATCATCGTTTCCTCTCTTATATGGGTTATACAATCTATCCTTAACAATTTCTAAATAATTATCACAAAAAATATTCCAGAAAAATACATCAACCATCAACTTAGACTTGGCATATTCATAATTCTCAAACGCTAAAGTACTTTCTTTAACAATTGAATTAAACTTGGAAATTATTCCCTTATCAACTTCAGTTAATTTTACTTTTTTTCCATCAAAATCTTCCAAATGCATTAAAGCAAACTTAGAAGCATTCCAAAGCTTAGTAATAGTTTTGACTCCTGTCAAAATATCATCTTCCCTATAAGCAAAATCATTACCCAACCCCGAACCAGAAGCCCAATACCTGAGAGCATCTGCACCATACTTGTCTAAAACATCTTGAGGATGAATAGCATTACCTTTGCTCTTACTCATTTTCATTCTAGAAGGATCAAGAACAAATCCAGAAATTACAATATCTTTCCAAGGAATTTTCTTCTCATGATAAATTCCTTTAACAATTGTATAAAAAGCCCAAGTTCTAATTATATCGTGTGCCTGCGGTCTCATACTCATTGGATACATCTTACCAAAATCAACGTCTTCATAAGTTCCTTTCTTATCTTTAACCCAATCCAATACTATTTGCGGGGTACAAGATGAAGTTGCCCAAGTATCAAGTACATCTTCTTCAGCAACAAAAGAGTTTGAACCACATTTGCATTTAACTAATGGTTTTGAATTAGAAGGGTAAACTGGCAATTGTTTTTCATCTGCAACTATTGCTTCGCCACATTTCTTACAATACCAAACTGGAAATGGAACACCATAATGTCTCTGTCTAGAAATATTCCAATCCCACTCCAAATTTTTAACCCAATTAACATATCTTGCTTTCATAAACTTGGGATACCAATTAATATCATTAGCTGCTTTAATCAATTTACTCTTATTTTTCAGAATATCAATAAACCATTGTTCGCTACTCAAAAATTCAACCTCAGTTCCACACTTATCATGAACATTAACAACATGTTCTATCTCCCTCTTATCAACTAATAATTTCTTCTTTTCTAAATCTTCTAAAATTTTATTTCTTGCTTCTTTGATTGTTAGGCCTTCATACTTTCCAGCCAACTCATTAAGTTTTCCATCTTTTGCAAAAACAATTCTTGGATCTAACTTTCTTTTTGTAATTGCTTCAACATCATATCTATCACCATAACTACAAACCATCATTGCTCCAGAACCTTTCTCTGGCTCAGCAGATTTATCAGCAAAAATTGGAACAGTATAACCAAACAAGGGAATTTTAACTTTCTTTCCAACTATTTTTTTATATCTTTTATCATCTGGATGAACATAAATACAAACACATGCAGGAATCAACTCTGGCCTAGTCGTAGAAATAATTAATTCTTTACCTTCAACTTCAAATTTAATATCATTAAAAGTAGAACTAAAACTTTTATCTTCCAACTCAGCTTGAGCAATAGCAGTTTGACAGTTTACACACCACATAGTTGGAGAACTTTTTCTGGAAACTAATTTCTTTTTATACAAATCAATAAAAGATTTTTGGGAAGTTTTAATACTATGATCATCAATAGTTGAATAAGTAGTATCAAAATCGCAACTCATTCCTACATCTTTCCAATCTTGAACAAATTTGGGCAGGATTTCCTTAACAGTTTTCTGACACAACTTAACAAATTCATTTTTCTTCATATCAACAGATTTAACTTTCTTTAATCTCTCAACTAATCTTTCAGTGGGCAAACCATTATCATCAGTACCAAAAGGGTAGAAAACATTCTTGCCATTCATTCTTTGAAATCTTACAACAAAATCTTCTTGAGAATATGATAAAGCGTGTCCAATATGCATTTCCCCAGAAACTGTTGGCGGAGGAGTATCTACAGAATAAATCTTTTTGTTGCTCTTTGGGTCAAATTTGTATATTTTATTCTTTTCCCAGTACTTTTTCCATTTATTCTCAGATTCACTAAAATTATACTTCTTAGGCAAATTCATAAGCTTAGACCTCCAAAGAATTTATTTAAAACTTTTGCTTGACATCTTGACATGGGCCAAGAGGAAGTATTTAAATCAAATTAACTAAAATAAGGCATGGAAATAACAAAAGAGTTATCTGAATTGATAGGAATCATCATAGGAGATGGAAATATCCATTATAATCAAAAAACCAGAAAATACTATATTGAAATAACTGGAAACCTAAATGAAAGAAAATTTTTCGCCCATATCTCAAACTTATTCAAAATATTAATTAACAAACCGGGAAATATTAGAATAAATCGGGGATTAAGATTAAGAGTTTATAACAAAGAATTTGTTGAATTTTTAATATACAATCTAGAACTTCACTACAATAAAGGAAAATGCTACAGCGTTGAAATCCCAAACAAAATTTATAAAAACAATAATTATGTTTCTTCTTGCCTACGAGGAATTTTTGATACAGACGGTTCTTATTTTTTAGCAGATAAAGGATATAGAAAAGACTATCCTTGCATTGAAATAAGTACTTGCAGTGCAAACTTTTCTTTTTTTCAAGCAGAAGACGGCATACGAGAAAACCGAACGTGACTGGAGTTCAGACGTGTGCTCTTCCGATCTGATCGGAAGAGC
>CAZUEV010000058.1:0-3561 GCA_964619355.1 Candidatus Woesearchaeota archaeon | reverse complement strand
CAACAGAAATTAAAGCAATCATTATAACAAAACCAATTATAATATTCAAAGCGCTTGAAAAAGCTTCTATCAACTCATCAAAAGATTGGACATAAAAATCCTCTTTTCCTTCCTCCTGACCTCTAGACTTTCTAAGAGTTTTTTCTATATTCTCATTAACCTTATCTATATTCTTTATATCTACTTCAGCAATTATTTGTCCATAAGATTCTTCATCGGGAAACATATCCTCAAACTGATCGTTAGTTACATACAATTGTGAATCATCTTGCGGATTTCCAACTTCTTCCATAAAACCAACAACTTTAAAGTTTACACCGTTAGCTTCGATGTTATCGTTTAGCTCAAGAGGATTAGAAAATATCTTGTTAGGTAGCATATAGTTGTAACCCAAAACAACTTTTTTCATATCACCAGAAATTAAAAACCTACCCTCTGTAACACCAATATTAAAGGATTCCATTACAAAATCCTTTCTTGGATCATAGCCAATAATAAATGTATATTTCTGCTCTTTCTTTTTCTCAACGAGTGCAGCATCATAATACAACCCAGTAGCATCATAAACTCCAGCAGCTTTTTTTATTTCATGTACGTCAGTTTCATTCAAGACAACACCCTCAACAGCTCCAAATCCCCCTGCAGTCTTAGGCATAATTAACACTTTATCTGCAGAAGAACTTGATGTTAATTCGTCAGCATAGTTGTATAATCCCCAGCCAAAACTAATGAAGATAAAAATAGTAGCTATTCCAACCAAGATTGAAAAAATAGTTAGAAAACTCCTTCCCTTATTATGTTTTAAATTTCTCAGAGAATAATTAATACTTTCTTTGCTTATCATCCTCTTAATGCCTCCACTGGATTCTGCCTAGCTGCGCTCATTGCAGGAACTATTCCAGAAACGGCCCCAACTACAAGGCTACCTATCAAAGTTAAGAAAATCAAAAGAAAGTTTATATCAAGAGTTAGTTCGGTGCCCATGAAATTATTTATTGCAAGTACTCCAACAAATCCAATTAGAGTACCAAACAAAGCACCAACGATGCCTCCAACCAGACCAAGCAAACCAGATTCAACAAGGAACTGAATAAAAATGTGGCTATTTTTTGCACCAACTGATTTCATCAATCCAATCTCTTTTTTTCTCTCCAAAACAGAAGTAGTCATAGTATTAACTATTCCTAGCGCTCCGATAAACACAGAAATAAAAGCAACTATTGCTATGAATATCTGAACACCCGTAATGATACTATTAACTGTAGAAAGAGTAGCTTCAGGAGTACTGACTTCAAAGTTTTCCTCTCCTTCATCAACATCCCTTCTTACTCTTAAAAGTTTTTCAATATCTTCTTTTGTTTTTTGAAGTTTATCACCATCTTTAGGCTGCACAATAATTATATCTGCCTCATCACCAAATCCAAAAAGATCTTCCATATCGTTTTCATTCATAATGACAACATTGTCCATTACCATACTTCCAACTTTATCTGTTATACCAATAACTTCAAAATTTTCATCATTAACAGAAACTGTTCTACCTTGGATTACGGATTTTCCACCCCAATCTTCAGGTTTACCATAAAAGTTGTAACCAACAACTATCTTTCCAGAGTCGCCTTCTTTAATGAGTCTTCCAAAAATAGCTTCAACGTCCAAACTAGAATAAATCAAATCTCTATCCTCTTTATTATTTGGTAGGCTTCCAATATATCTGAATTTCACATTATCGTTAAATTCAACTCTTCCAGAATCTATATTTCTCCTGGCAGCATTTTCAACACTGCTTAATCTTTCTATTGCATCAACATCTTCTTGAGTCAAAGAATCAACAACATTGCTTCCAGGAGGACCATATCCACTTAGCCCACCTGCTTGTACAGTGATTAATTCATTAGAAGTTACTCCTAACTGACTTGCAACTGCTAATTGAAGACCATTTCCCAAAGAAATTAAAGAAACAACAGCGGTAACACCAATAAATACACCAAGCAGAGTAAGCCAAGACCTAATTCCCCTATGCCTGAGATTTTTTAAAGCTAAAGAAAAAAAGTCAGTTATCAATTTACTTATACCCCATTTGTCTTTTTAGTTTTTCTTTTCCAACCCCGCTCCACCTATTTTTCTTTCTAGTTACTTTTTCAATCTTACCATCTTTTAACCAGAAAACAACTTCTGCATGTGCTTTAGCCAAATCTGGATCGTGAGTAACCATAACAATAGTTTTACCATTATTATTTAATTCCTCAAGGAAATCCATAACAGTAGATCCAGTCTTTGTATCTAAATTACCAGTAGGCTCATCCGCAAGAATAACTTCTGGAGAATTAGCCAATGACCTAGCAATAGCAACTCTTTGTTGTTGTCCACCAGAAAGTTCACCAGGGGAATGACTCATCCTATCTTTGAGCTCAACTAATTCCATTAATTTACTAGCCCTGAATTCTCTTTCTTCAGCAGGATGATCTTGGAACATCATAGGAATCATAACATTTTCTTTTGCCGTAAGATTTTTTATTAAATTGAAAGACTGAAAGATAAAACCGATTTTTTTCCCACGAATTTGAGCCAAGTCAGATTCACTTAAGGTAGATATATCTTGTCCATCTAAGAATATTTTTCCACTGGTTGGAACATCAAGACTACCTATAAGATTCATCATAGTAGACTTTCCAGAACCAGAAGGACCCATAATTGCAACAAACTCACCTTCTTTAATCTTCAAAGAAACATTATCAACAGCCTTTACTAAATTTCTACCCATATGATAATACTTACGTACATTTTTTAGTTCTATGATAAGCTTATCTCCTCTTTTTTCCATAAAGAATTAAATGAGAGTTTTATATATAAAGCTAACTTAAAAAAAGAATTTAAAAATAAAGAAAAAAAAGAAAGAAAACCTTATGCAGGTATTTTTTTCTTTCTGAAGATTAAAACAACAAAGTAGACGATTACTATCAACAATGCGATGTTACCAAGTACCCAGAAAAGAGTCTTAGATCCTTCACTGTTGAAAAAGTCACCAACACTAAATCCAGTAGGCAAGTAAACAACATTACCATTACCTGTGTTTTCCTGATTTTGGTTATCTTCTTCACCGGTTTCATCATCATCACCATCATCTTCTTGACCATTGCAATCAGTAACAGATATTCTTTCTATGTAGTTATCATTTTCATCCAAGTCATCATAGTAAAGAGTAAATGTCAAGGTGTATTCTTTAACATCTACATCACTAGGGATTGCGCCCATCAAATAGACAGTTTCATCGTCACCAGACTTATCGTATTCATCCAAATCAAAAGTATCGGAAATTACATCGATATCAAGTTCAGAGTTAAACATTCTAACTTTAACGGCATCATCATCTCTGTCACCAATGTTTTGAACATCAACTTGTGCAGTGAATGTTTGATCACATGTTAAGCTAATTGGAGATATCAAAATATCTTCAATTATAACCTTTTGAGCTGGTCTTTCAATGTCTATCTCTTTAGTTTCTTCATAACACTGTTCGTCTTCATTTCCACTTTCATAGACTCTAACATGAATTTCATA
>CAZUEV010000057.1:0-3632 GCA_964619355.1 Candidatus Woesearchaeota archaeon | reverse complement strand
ACTTATTGTTCTTCCCGCTATTCTTAATGTTCTGGTTTATAATCTTTTCAGCAATTTTAATAGCAATAACTACAACACAAGATGTAAGTACAATACTGCTAGTTTCAATGGCACTAATTTCATCAATAAGAGTTACTTCATATTACAAACAAGCATTATCAAAGGATATTGCAAAATTATTACCATTCACTCTACTAGCAATTTTCTTGATAGACATAGGACAATTTTCATGGGGACAATCAATCAATTTGATAAATCAAATTCCAAATTATGTAGATACAATAAAATATTACTTTGTATTTGCAGTTAGCATAGAATTTATACTAAGAATAATGCACACGATAAAAACATCAATAATAAAAAGAAGAAAAAATTAAGATAATTTTCTATAAGCATAAACTGCTATTGGTATGGTTATTGCCAAAAATATCAATGCAATCAACAAAATCAAACCAAAACTATTTTCATCATAAGGATAGAATACTTCTGGATCATATCCAAGATAACAAACTTCTTCGATTGTATGTGAATGTACAACAAATCCCAAATTAAATTCACGCAAAGCTCTTGTAACGCTTCTCAAACCATATTCATCTCCATCACCATCATCAATACAGTCACCGTAACTTACAACTTCTTCAAAGCTAAACTCTTCATCATCACCACTATCATTTGAATTGTCATCTTCGTCATCATCTTCACCTTCTTCAAAGATTTCTAATTGAAACATAACATTATTGTGAGCACCATGGTTATCATGAACTGTAATAACGATTTCATAATCTCCAACATCACTGCAGCCAGGTACGAAATCTATCAAACCGTTTATAGGATTAATATTAAATAAATCAGTATTATCACTAAAAATTAAGATATCTCCTTGGTCAGAATCGTGAGCTTCAACTTGATATCTAAATCTTAGGCTACATTCAGCTTCTTGATATAGAATATCTTCAATTACAGGAACTGTATTGAAATCATTATCTGAAACAGTTGTAAAACTCCATACAGGGCCATTTGTACTATCTTCACCATCACTTGCTACAATTTGCCAGTAATAGTCAGTATCATAGTCAGCAGATGGCATATAATAACTGGTCTGTGTTAAATCACTAACAATTAATTGCATATTATTATCATTTGTACCGAAATATAAATCATAATAAACTAAATCTCCATCAGCATCTCCACCATCCCAATGCATAAAAATATTAGTTCTCTGAACATTTGTTGCACCATTTGTTGGAATTGGATTGCTTGGAACATAAGGAGCATTATTTTCTTCAACGTCTTCAGTTATTTCTAATATAAAATCTTCAATATCACTACCATCATTTCCATCTTCAACAGTGATTGTAATATAATGATTTCCAACATCATTACATGAAGGAACAAAAGAAATTAAACCATTTTGATTAATATTAAATAAATTAGTATTATCTGAATACTCTAAATCATCACCATCTTCATCAACAGCAATAACTTGATAATTAAACTGAGTTTCACATTGAGCATCTTGATTTGCTATGTGATTAATTACAGGGGCATTATTTTCGGGATCTACAGGTTCACCTTGAACATTTAAGTATAAATAAGCGTGATCATACCAAACACCATTTTCAGTACCAATAACTCTCAAATAATAATTACCATCCAGACCGGAAGTATCAAATGAATGGTGCTCGTTGTAAAAGGATATATCATTTTCATAATGGAAAACATCTCTTACAAAAGTATCATCTATTTCAAATAATTCAATATCAAATTCAAGATACCCAGAGTTAGAAGTTAAAGCTAACCAGTATCCAGCAATATCTCCTTCATCAACATTAATAGTATCGCTACCATTATCCCAATATGCATCCACAGTGATAGCGGAAGCACTAGGTAATATAACTAAAAGCATACAAATAATTCCAAATATTAAATTTCCCTTCATTTTGAACCCCATCCGAGACTTGCACCTACGGAATATTTTCCATCATCACCCATCAAATAAGCACCAGCAGAAAATCCATTATCAAAAATAACATCACAACCGACACCATAAACTTCACTAAATCTATTTTCAGTATGTTTTTCTTCAGTAGAAGGATACCTTCCAACCAAAGTGTTATTATCATATAACTCAGTAAAAGTAGTCTCACCATTGTCAACATTTCTAAATCCAACGCCTGCAAGAATATAAGGAGTAAAATTTACATCTTCATCCAAATTATAACCAAATTTTAATGCAAGCGTATGAGAACCATTTTCAGTAACTGTAGTACTATCACAAATTGCATATCTGTCATAAGGCATTCCTTGAACAGATCCCTCTTCAGATATTTCTTTATAGGCATTAGTTTCACTTTCAAAGTCCTTAAAGAAGTTCAGACCAACAACAACATTATTATCTAAATACCAATCAAGCCCAGCTCCAAGATAATTTTTACTTCCAAAAATGTTAGCTCTATTTGGAAGAAATCTGGAACCTGCATTTTCAATTAATTCGTTCTGCAATTCAAAATTGTTAGTTCTAAGTGAAGAATTATCTCTTTCTAGTTCTCCAACTATTGAAGTTAAACTATCTGAGTTAGAATTTATAATAATAAAGTTTAAATCAATATCATAAGTATCTGGTTCAGCAAAAACAGTATCTGGTTCAGCAAAAACAGTATCAGTACCAGCAACATTGTATTTATCATCTAATTCTAATGTATACCATTGATCATTTCCGGCCCATTGGAATTTCAAATCTGGCCTATCTTCTAACCAATTGCCCATGATATCATTATCAACAAAATATCTCCTAGCAACAGAAAAAGCACCGCAGCAAGGATCATCCAATAATTCAGTATCAACTCTAACAGAATCTAAAGGAGCAGTCTGATCAACATTACTTATTTTAGAATCACAATCAGCACCAAAAGCATTACCGGCTAAAATCGTACCAACAGCCAAAGTTGTCAATAATTTCTTCATTTTATCCCTCAATATCATATATTTTGTAGAATATACTTCATAATAAGTCATTTATAAGCTTTACCATTTAGAAGTGGTTAACTAAAGAATTCCTTTACTTTCTCATAATTTCTACTCTCAATCAAATTAACAGAACCTGGAAAATACTTTCTATAACTGCTCCAAGAATATCTCTCATCTAAATATATAACAACGCCCCTATCTTTCTCACTTCTTATGCAACGTCCAGCATTCTGTAAAACATTGGTAAAAGCAGGCATAACATAACCATATTCTTGACCCTTACCAAATTTATCATCATAATATCTAACTAACTCCTTGCTCATTACATCATATTTACCAAAAGGGACACCAATAATAACAACCGCAGATAAAGCATCACCAAATAAATCTATACTTTCTCCAAAGCTACCAGCACTAACAGCAAAAAGAGAATTACCTCTAGAAATTTTAAACCGATTCAATATAGATTCTCTACTGCTTTTGTCCATTCCTGGCTCTTCAACAATAATACCATTTTCAATATAACTTCCAACAGAACCTAAAACAGCATAACTGGGAAAGAAAAATATCTTGTTTCCAGGAATAGTTTCAATTATCTTCTTACAATTTGAAGCAATTCTCTCAAACATTTGATCGCTTCTCATACTAAATTTAGTATTTACAAC
>CAZUEV010000056.1:0-3945 GCA_964619355.1 Candidatus Woesearchaeota archaeon | reverse complement strand
TAAAAAGTCATATGATTCAAAATAAAATCAATTACACTTATGAAATAATTCTCCGTTTATTAAAAAAAGAGATGCATGGAAGGGAAATAGCAAAAGAGCTAAAAACATCACTTACAAGGGTTCAATCTATACTAACAGAACTAAGAAACACAAATATCTTAGATTACAAAGTAGAAGGAAAAAACCATATTTATTTTATTAAAATAAACCTACAATCTAAATTATTCATATTAAATGCAGAAAATTATAAATTAATAAAAATTCTAAGAAAATATCCAATTTTAGAACCAATTTTTAAGGAAATTACAGAAAAATGCCCAGAAAAAATAATAATCTTATTCGGGAGCTATGCCAAATTTATTCCAAAAAAAGATAGCGATATTGATATCTACATAGATACAACAGACAATAAGATAAAAGATAAAATAAAAAATATTTACAACAATCTAAGTATACAAACAAGGAAATTCGATACAGAAGATTTACTAATAAAAGAAATAGTAAAAAATCACATAATAATTCAAGGTGGAGAGATATTTTATGAAAAGCTTAAATTTTTTAATTAAATTGAAAAAAGAGGGAAAACTAGAAATAGTTGAAATTTCTAAAGAGATGTCTACATCTTATGAGAAGAAAGGCATTGAATGTAGGGAAGTGGCAAAACTAACATTCAACAGTAATTATTTTGAAAGTGCTATAACGCAAAGCTATTACTCAATGTATAACAATCTTTTATCTCTTTTTTTCAAATGTGGAATAAAATGCGAAAACCATTCTGCTTCAGCAATAATTTTAAGAGATATTTTTAATCAAAAAGAATTATATGAAGAATTTTCAAAAGCAAAAGAAGAACGAATTGACAAACAATATTATACTCCTGCTTCACAAAGCACACCCTTAACAAAAGAATTTGCAAATCAAACTATCAATTTAATGACATCTTTCAATCCAAAAATAATTGCGTTAAAGATCAATTTAAACTCTGAAGAAATTAACAAAATTAGAGAAAAAATAAATTCATTAACCTAAAAGTTTATTTCTTAATTTAATCTATCTCAAAAATTACAAAATCATTAAATAAAATTTCCATTTAAGCTTTAAAATCACTTTTATGATAAATTGGGTTATTAAGGATTGATTAAGATTATCTAATTAGATGTTGTAAGAATTATTTAAGAAAATAAAAAGAAAGAAATTAAGGATTTATTGGTGATATGACATTTATAGCAGTACACCTGAATTCCGTGTATTCACAAACATTTCCGATTCCATTTTCATCGTAGTCTAATTGATCATAGTTTCTTGTCATAATGCAATTGTCACACCAGTCACCCACTCTGTCCCAATCAAAATCAGATTGTGATGGATTTGCAGTATAAATGCAGTTATCACAAGCATCACCATAAATATCTTCGTCTGAATTTTCTTGTCCTGGATTGTAAACTCTATAACAGTTATCACAAACATCACCAACACCATCTTCATCTACGTCTTCTTGTCCAGGATTGTATGTGAATGGGCAGTTGTCATCTATGCTAGGTATTCCATCTTCATCAGGATCCCAAGTATCACACCAAGGATAGTAATCTATGCCATCGCCAGGACCAGGGATAACATAATTATCCGGAAAACCAGGATTTGATTCAAAGTCGGACCAACAGTTTCCTATAACTCCATTATCCCAATAATTATTTGTAGAAGTTTGATCCTCATAAGCATCTTCTGAATTTGAAAGTGTGTTCAAAAAGATAGAATTATATTGATTACCATTTAAAAGATAAATTCCATATAACTGATTATCTAGTAAAATATTCTCTGTAATTATATTTTCATTAGAAGATGCATAAAGGGCAATACCTCTCTTATTTTGATGAACTAAGTTATCTGATATTTGGTTTCCAGGGGAAGTAGAATGAACCACAAATATTCCTTGTTCCACATTTCCATAAACTTCATTGTTTAAAACTTGATTTTGGCTGTTGGTCACCGTTATTCCATGATACCAATCGTTGACTAAACAGTTTTGGAGCGTATTATTGGAACTCTCAATTTTTACGCCAACTGAATCAGTTCTATCATTCCCTTGAATAGAATGGCTATTACAATCTAAAGTAACTCCCTCTTGTATTTTCAAACCCCAATCATAACCTGGACAATACAAATTCTCTGTTAAAACAGCATCTTCAATAACAACATCACCACAATGACATGCGACTTCTCCACCACAAATACTCCTGCTGCCTTCATCTAAAATAATATCTTCACTATTTGTCCCATTATCCGCATAAACAAAAAAAGCAGCAAATATCAAAATAATACTAATTAAGAATATTCTATTCATTTTAACCCCCTTGAATTGCTAATCTAAAGAATTATTTAAAACTATCCAAAACCCTTAATTTCAGTAGCGGGATCAAAATCGGTCCAGAAGGTTGGACACCCACCAATACATTCACCCCAGAATTTTTCATCTTGTTTACATTTTGGTGAAGGATACTTCCATAAAGATTTTCTGAATCTGCTTGGTAAATTATCTTCTCCAGACCATAGTTCATTAAATTCTTCTGGAGTTATTACTTTTCCTTCCGAATTAAGAACTGAACCGACTGGAAAGTCTGACCAGTGTACACAAGGAAGCAAATTTCCTTCTGGATCAATAGCCATTCCACTTCCGTGATGCATTGAGCAACTATAGTTCAATATTCCTTCCCTTAACATTTCATCCCTAATTTCAGTATCAAAATTACATAAAGGTAACGGAGTTACTGATCTAACTTCAACACCATCTTCCTTTCCAATTAAATATAATTTTTGAATTAATTGAGATGCTTCATAAGGCGAAATCATTCCCGGATTTGATTTTGAACCGGGAGATGTTGTGCAGGTAGTGAAACCAACTTTTTCAACACCAATTCCATTTAAGAAATGAACAATATTTTCTAAGTCTCCAATGTTTTCTCTTGACATAGTTGTTGAAGTACTAACTACTTTTCCAGTTTTTTCATAATTTATTATTCCTTGCACTGTTTCTTCAAAACTGCCCTTTCTTCTTGTAACTGTATCATGAATTTCTGCATTTGAACCATGGATAGAAAAAGACGAACCATCAAGTCCTGCGTCTATTAGAGAATCCAAATATTGTTGGTCTGAAAATCTTCTTCCGTTTGATACCATCCCTACGTTCAATCCAATTTCTTTAGCATATTTGATTAACTCTGGTAATCTTCTGTAGACTGTGGGTTCCCCTCCAATTAATATTACTTTTTTTGCATCAATCCCTTTTATTAAATCAAGCGAACCAACTGCCATGTCAAAAGGCATGTCTACATTCTTGGGTTTTGTGTCTGATTCGAAAGGATCTAAAGAAGCGTAACACCAATTGCACCTGTTATTGCACTTGTAGGTTACAACTAGCCATGAATTTCTAACTTTTGCCATAAATTGAGTATTTTAGTAAAATATAAAAACATTGGTATAAGCTTTGATTTATGGAAATTCCAATAGTTAAAGGAGAAACTGGACAATCCTGCGGTGTTGCTTCGTTAAGATCTGTCTTCAAATTTTATGGTAAGGAAGTATCTGAAGAAGATATATCAAAGTTTAACCAAATTAAAAATAATACTAATTGGATTTATGATTTAGGTTTTACTGCATTAAAATTCGGATTCAAAGCAAAAATAATAGATTATAACTATTTTATCTATAGTGATTTCAACATTAATAATTTAAAAGAATATTTGAGAAATAATAATTATCAAATGAGTGCTAAAGATGCTTCTGAAAGTGCCATACAATTTTTGGATGCTGGCGGAAGAATAGATGTTAAAATATTTACTCTTAAAGATATCAAAGAAGCATTGGATAAAAATATCCCAGTTATTATTCGTGTTAGACCTAAGATTTATATGGGAAAACATTCGGCCAATAGTTTACATTATGTAGTTA
>CAZUEV010000055.1:0-3970 GCA_964619355.1 Candidatus Woesearchaeota archaeon | reverse complement strand
GTTTGGGTCCAATTACTGGTGTTGTTGATCATCCTGAATTTATTAAGAGAGTTAAGCCATTATATTTTTTAACTGAGAAGGAAGTTATGACTTACGCATTTTTGAAAGATTTGGCTACTGATTTTAATGAGTGTCCTTATGCTAAAGGAAATTATAGATTTAGTGTGAGATCTTGGTTGAATGATTTTGAAGAAATGTATCCAGGTTCAAGACATGGCCTCATAAATTCGTTTATTGAGCTGTTACCCACTTTAAAGCAACATTTTAAAAATGATAAAAGTATTAAATTATGTAATGTTTGTGGAGAACCTTGTTCGCAGGAAAAATGTCAGGCCTGTGTTTATGTGGAAAGTTTAAAGAATGGTAAAAGTTTACAACGAAAAAGAAGCTAGGAATTTTGATATTGAAGCTGAAACTGTTGCAGAGATTGTCAAGAAATTAGATTTGAATTTGAATGAGTTTATTGTTACAGTTAATGGTGAACTTTGTGTTGGAGCTACAAAAGTAAAAAATAGTGATGATATAAAGTTCTTATCTGTAGTATCTGGAGGTTAAAATGGAAAAAGGAATTATGATTTTTATCGGTGTTTTAGTTGTTGTAATAGCGTTTTTTGTTTATCAGAATAATAACTCTGGAGATTATGATTCTTTTGCACAGTGTTTGACTGATGCTGGTATTTCTATGGGTGGGGCAGATTGGTGTTCACATTGTAGTGATCAGAAAGCTATGTTTGGTAGCTCTTTTGAGTTAATAGATTATCACAATTGTGATTTTGAAGAAGATTGGTGTGCTGAGCAAGGAATAACTGGCATTCCTGCTTGGGTTTTTGCTGATGGTAGCTTAAGACCAGGTGTTCAGTCTTTGAGAACTTTGGCTGATTTGTCTGGATGTGAATTATGACTTTTGATTGGAGTACTTTCTGGTGGATATTAGCTTTAGCATGGTCTTTGCCGTGGACTTCTTGGGCTTTATGGAGGGCTGCTAGGAATTATCAGAAGGTTTGGTTTGTTGCAGTTCTAATAATACAATCTTTAGGTATTTTACCAATTATTTATATATTTTTCTTTCAAAAGAACAAAAATGCTCCAAAGTATAGACTTTTAAACCGTGTATTACACCCAAAAAAGTATGGATTACTCAAGACAAGAAAAGGTAATAGGAAAAGAAAGTCAAGATAAACTTGGAAAGAGTACCGTAGCTATAGTTGGTTTGGGTGCTTTGGGTTCATGTTCTGCTGAATTATTGGTTAGAGCTGGTGTTGGAAAGTTAATTATTTTTGATAGAGATTATGTCGAAGAGAGTAATTTACAAAGACAACACTTATTTGTTAAGAAAGATATTGGAAAACCTAAGGCAGAGATTGTTAGTAAGAGTTTAAAGAAGATAACTTCCGATTGCAAAGTTGTTGCTTATTTTGATAATTTTGATCATACTAGTATTAAAAAGATAAAGAATGTTGATTTGATTTTGGATTGTACAGATAATTTACATACTAGATTCTTGATTAATGAGTTTTCTATTGATAATGAAATTCCTTGGATTTATGGTGCAGTGATTAGGGGAAATGGATATGTATACAATTCTGTTCCAAAAGGTCCTTGTTTTAGATGTTTTGTTTCTGAAACTGTAGGTTTGGATACTTGTGAGACTGCTGGTGTTTTAGGAACTGCTTCAACTTTTATTTCTGCTGTGCAATCTAATGAAGCTTTGAAAATTTTATCCGGTAGAAAATATGAGAAAGATCTATTACATTTTAATTTGTTAAATAATGATTTTGATAAAATTAAAGTAAGTAAGAATAAGAAATGTCCTGCTTGTAAGAAGAATTTTATTTATTTGAATGGTAAGATGGGTAATTATGTTGATAGTTTATGTGGTGGTTCATATTTATTTTATGGTAAATTTGATTTAAAGAAGTTAAGAAAGAAATTTAAGAAAAAAGTTATTGATTTCGGTGAAAATTTTAATTATGACAATGCATTGACTTTTTTTAGTGATAAAGTTTTGATTAAAGCCGGTAGTGAGAAAGAAGCTAAGAGTTTATTTAGCAAATATGTTGGTGACTGATTTTTTTACTATTGTTTTTAGGGATTCATGATATTTTAAGTATCCGCTAGTCAATAAGCGTCCTGAATAAAATCCTGTTAATGCGGCGGTTAGGTCTACTACATAAGTTGGAAACATTGCTACTTCTTGCGAAACATCTCTGCCCGGTCCTGCCCTTGTTTCTTGCGAAACACCCGTGCTAATTCCTGTCATTGTTGAACCTGTAAAACCTATCCTATGTCTTAGATCTATACCGTCTTTTGATATATCAACTAGTATTGAAGCAACTCCTATTCCAAATCCAATTCCACCACTTAAATATGTTTTAAACTGGAGTATTTCACTGAGAAAATCTGATAATTCCATTGTTTTAGTTTTTGAATGAATTGAGAATTATAAATATTATTGTTCGGCACCATATAAGATTACAATCTTTTGATAGTTATTATCCAAAATAGTACATCAGTAGAAATATAATTGCTAACCATATTAGCAAGACAATTAATAGCCAAATATTTTTTAAATTCATTTTAGTTTGGTAGGGGAGATAGTTCTGCTTTGTTTTTTATTAATATTTCGTACGCTTCTTTATACGTAACTACTCTAACGCCTTCTTCTTTTAAAAAGATTAGGAATTCTTCAAACTCGTTTAATTTATTTTGTGAATCAAATGTGTTGCAGTGAAGTTGCATAACGAAAAATTCTTTGTCTTCATAGACTTCTTTCCATTCATCTAAGCTTGAATGACCATATTCATTAGAATACCAATCCCAATCATTTACTACATCAAACGCTCTTGGTGTGATAATTACATTTTCATCATAATACCATTCTGGAACGTGGGTGTTTGGAATCATAAAAAATCCTGCTTCTTTTACGTTATTGTACTGCTCTGTAGTCCATTCATTTCCTGGTGGAAGATAAGTTACTAGTTCTGTATCAAATAAATCTTCTATTTCGTTTTTTCCTTGTAGAACGTTGAACCAAACTTCTTCATATCTTGGACAGAAAAATCTATTTCTACAATGGGAGTATCCATGCATTGCTAATTCATATCCTTTTTCTTGAAGATCTGTTAGATAATCAATCATTATTGGATCATCTGCTATGTCAAACGTTTCTTTTGTTGTTTCTACAAATATATGGGGGGAAACTCCTACTGTTGCTGTAAATCCGTGTTTATCAATTATATCTGAGACAGATCTGTAATTTTTCATTGAATAACCATACTGTGTAAATTCTTCTTCAGTATCTTGAATGTTCCAATAATCATCTATTTCTATTACTACTATTTTTTCTTCTGCAGAAACTTTGGTTGAATGGTCCAAGTAGTATACCATTGAAACTGATAATATTATCCCAATTATTGCTATTGCAATTAGAATTGGTATTATTGTGTTTATTTTTTTGTTTGATTTTATTACCCATTTAAAGAACTTTTTGTGGATATTAGTTTTGAAGATCAAAAGTAATATTGCTAGTACTAGAATTATATGTGTTAACAGATCTGCAACTGCCCAATAAACTTTACTTGGATCTAGGCCTTCGAACATAATTGATTTTTATTTTTTGACTATAAAAATCTTACCCAGAGTAGTATATTCTTTCTTCTGCTACTTCTGCCAATTTTTTTGCTGTTTGTAGTTCTTCTTTGATTACTTCTTCTTCGAAAAGTCTTAGCCTTATTGCTTCTTTAATGAATTCTTGTATATTTGCGAAGCCGTGCTTTTTTGCGTACTTTTCAGCCGTTTCTAGAAGTTCGTTTGGTAATCTAAGGTTGATTTGTTTATTCATGGTATTATCTGGTATCTATTGGTATATAAATGTTTTGATTCGTTCCGAGGAGAGTTGTAACTGTATTGGTATTATTTGGTATCTATTGGTATTAAAATTAGTGAGCCCGGGGAGAATCGAACTCCCGAT
>CAZUEV010000054.1:0-4047 GCA_964619355.1 Candidatus Woesearchaeota archaeon | reverse complement strand
CAGTTAAGAATTGGCTTACAACTCTTGATGTTACTTCATGTGTATCACCACCAATTGAAGTCATTGAATCTATTTCATCGAATAGAATAATTGTTGGTGAAACTTCTCTTGCTTTGGAAAATATTTTTCTGATTCCTTTTTCGGACTCTCCAACCCATTTAGACATTAATTCTGGTCCTTTTACAACTATAAAGTTAGCTTCTGATTCTCCTGCAACTGCTTTTGCTAATAGAGTCTTTCCAGTTCCGGGTGGACCGTAAAGTAAAATCCCTTTTGGTGCTTTAATTCCAAGTCTTTTGAATGCTTCTGGATTTTTTAATGGCCATTCTACTGCTTCTTTTAATTCTGATTTTACAGATTCTAAACCACCTACATCTCCCCATCTTACATTTGGTTTTTCTACTAAAACTTCTCTCATTGCTGAAGGTCTTACCAGTTTCAATGCTTCGTGGAAATTAGCTTCTGTTATTTTTACTTTATCTAAAAATCCCACCGGTAATTTTCCTTTTTCTTTTAAATTTAAATCTGGTAGAACTTTTCTCAACGCAGCCATTGCAGCTTCTTTTGCTAATGCTTGTAGATCTGCTCCCACAAAACCGTGCGTTAACTTTGCTAGTTCATTTAGATTAATCCCTTTTGCCAAAGGCATATTTCTCGTATGAATTTGTAAAATAATTAATCTTCCTTTTTCATTTGGTACTCCAAATACTATTTCCCTGTCGAATCTTCCGGGCCTTCTTAATGCCGGGTCAATAGAATTTGCTCTATTTGTTGCAGCCATTATTACTACATTTCCTCTTTTGTTTAAACCGTCCATTAGAGTTAGTAACTGTGCTACAACCCTTCTCTCAACTTCCCCTTGCGTTTCGTCTCTCTTTGAAGCAATTGCATCTAATTCATCTATGAAAATTATAGATGGTGCTTTTTCAGAAGCATCGTCGAATATCTTTCTAAGTTTCTTTTCTGATTCACCATAAAATTTGTTCATAATTTCTGGTCCATTAACTAATATGAAGTTGGCTTCAGTTTCGTTTGCTACTGCTTTTGCTAGCAAAGTTTTTCCAGTACCTGGTGGACCATAAAGTAAAATTCCTTTTGGAGGTTCAACACCTAACTTTTCAAAAAGTTCTGGATGTTTCATTGGTAATTCTACCATCTCTCTGACTTTCTTTACTTCTTCATCTAATCCTCCGATATCTTCGTAGGTTACGTCCGGTGCTACTGCATTTTCTTTGATCTCTACTCTCTTTGAACTTAATTGTAATTCTGTGTTTTCAGTAATTATAATTGGAACATTTGCAGGTTTAGATTCTGCTACAATAAATCTTAAACTACCAACTGAGCCCATAAATCCTCCAGTACCCATTACATCTTGGAAAATATCTCCAAAAATTTCTTCGAAAGGACTTCCTGAAAATGTTGATTTTCTTCTACTTGAGCCGCCCAAAGAAATAATATCTCCAACAACTACTGCCCTCCCTAATAATCCTCTTTTTAATCCGTTTGGGTCCCCCCTTATCATAATACCTTGTTGTGCTGGTGCGATTGTAACTTTTTTTGCTTCTTTAACTTCTGATTTTCTAACATTAACTGATTCCCCAATACCTGTTTTAGCATTTCTTCTCATGATTCCGTCCATTCTTATTACGGATTCTCCAACATCTGTTGGGTAAGCTCTGTCTACAATTCCTACTGTTTTTCTGTTGCCTTCTATTTCTACAATATCTCCAGGTCTTACACCTATCTCTTTCATATTTTGACCATCAATTCTAACTATTCCCTTGTATGCTTCTTCCTGCATAGCTTCCATTACTTTCAATCCAATCTCTCCAACTTTATCTTTTGCCATCTTATCTCCTTAGTTTCCTGAATTCTAGACTTAATCTGCCCGGCCTATCTAAACATAATCTCATCATTTGGTCCATTTCTTTTTCCATTTGTAAAAATTTTTCTTCAAATGCTATGATTTCTCTTGGTATTGTAACTGAAAAACTGTTTCCAACCATTCTTAATTTTACTCTAAACTCTCTTTCTTTCAGTTTTTTAAAGTCTTCGAATTGCTTAATATCTGTTGGATGGAAGTATTTTTCCCTACATCTTGGACATTCAGAATATCTTAGTTTGAAGCCGTCTTTCTCGACGGTGTTCTTGTTAGTTTTTGTATCGCATTTACTGCAAACAATTTGTGCGTCAAATATATCTTTCATTTTGGTTAGCTATTTTTGTGTATACGGGGAGTATATACCATTTTATAAAAGTTGTGGTAGGATAATGCTTTGCACTTTAATTATTTAGATTAGTTTAGGTAAGTTTTTAAATGGATTATAATTTGCAATATTATTATGTATGTTCCAACATTTGATTTTCCAAGGGAGAGAAGACTTTCACCCGATACAGATTTGCGATTAAATGTTTATGTTGATTCGGATGGAAGAATAATTAGTTTTCTTCAATATCTTGGTTCGGTTCGTGAGAATTTTTCTTTTACTAGTCCAAATGTAGCTGGAGCCATTAAAAATTGTGTGGAACACATCAAAGGATTTCCACAAATTAGAGGTGTTTCTTTATATTCAGGAATTTCGGAACCTCGTTTAAAGAGAGGGTTTGTTCCAATCATTGAGAAGAGATTACTTGCTTTTGCAAGAATATTAGAAAATAGATTAGAACTTAATGATGGAACTGAAGATTCTTCTTATGATGTTTTTGTTGATAACTCTATTAGACGCCCTATAAATGAACCTGAAGATTCTTCTTATCCATGTTTACGTTGATGGCTCTGAGATAAACTTATAAATTAAAAATCTAAATTTTAATTATGATTGAATACCTATACTTAGTTATTGGTTTTGT
Organism: Candidatus Woesearchaeota archaeon; assembly: GCA_964619355.1. GTDB lineage: Archaea > Nanobdellota > Nanobdellia > SCGC-AAA011-G17 > PNOQ01 > CAYFNK01. The sequence goes on along the minus strand of CAZUEV010000054.1, from coordinate 1,197 downwards.
TTTGTTAGTTGCTGGTGCAAGTTATCTTATTAGAGGTTCAACCAACCTAGCAAAACGTTTGGGTGTTTCTGAATTAATTGTTGGATTAACTATTCTGGCTTTTGGAACATCCTTGCCTGAATTAATGGTTAGTATCTTGGCTGCAGTTGGTGGAAATACTCAATTAGCTTTGGGAAACATAATTGGTAGTAATATTTCTAATACGCTTCTCATCTTGGGTTTATCAGCAGTTATAATTCCATTGACAGTTAATGGGAGAATTGTTTGGAAGGAAATGCCCATCAGTATTTTTGCAGTTGCTTTATTGGTTATTCTTTCTGCAGAAGTTCTTTTTGGAAGTGACCCTGTGTTGGGTAGACTTGATGGTTTAATTCTTGTTTCTTTTTTCATAGTTTTTCTTTATTATTCGTATAAATCTTTAAAATTTGCAAAAGTTGTTGATGTTGGTATTAAGAAACATAAAGATTTTTTTACTGCATTAATGATTCTTGGTGGATTGGCTGCAGTTCTTTATGGATCTAATTTAATTGTTGATAATGCTGTTCTAATTGCAAGTAATGTTGGAATTAGCCAATTTTTGGTCTCTGCAACCTTTATTGCTATTGGTAGTTCTTTGCCAGAATTAGTTGTTTCTATTACTGCCATACTTAAGAAAAAATCTGCATTGGCAGTTGGAAATATTGTTGGATCAAATATCTTTAACATATTCTATATCCTTGGTATAACTGCTTTGATAAGTCCCGTAGCTTTGCCATTGTTTGTTTTCTTTGATATTACCTTTTTGCTGATTGCTAGCGTTTTATTGTTTGCATTTATGTTCATGGGTAGGAAATCTGCCCTTGGAAAATCAAGTGGGATTACTTTCTTAATCCTGTATTTAATTTATTTAATGATAATAATTGCAAGAGGGTAATCCTTAAATTTAGAACTTGGTTATTTTTACTATGGACTTTTTGGGTGAAATTGGAAAAGGAATTATTCTAGTTTATGGAGAGAGTGCAACTGGAAAGTCTACATTTGGATTGCAATCTTCATTAAATGTTGCTAAAGAAGGGAAGGTTTTATTTTTAGATTGCGATGGGAGCTTTTCTCTTGATAGAATAAAAAAAATGGACTCAGAATGTTCTTCATATTTAGATCGCTTCCTTGTTGTTAATTTGAAAGACCTTTTGGAACTTGATTCTAAACTTGAACAAT
>CAZUEV010000053.1:0-4152 GCA_964619355.1 Candidatus Woesearchaeota archaeon | reverse complement strand
AAATATTAGCGGTTTTAATACAATCCATGCTTCAGCAGGAATAAGAGCCATATCTAACTCTTGGAATTTTTATTTTAAAAACGTTTGGATTTTACAGAACTATTTCTAGTTTATCGCCATATATTTTCTTTAGGCTTTCTATCGTTTTTATTTTTAGACTATTTCTTTTTAGAAGTTCTTTTGTTGCTAATGCTGTGTCCAAATCATTAATATTTGATTTTTGTAACTTTTCTATTGTTCCGTCTTCTTTTAATCTTGATTTTTTGATTTCTTTGTCTTTTATGCCAAGTTCAATTATGAAGATTTGATCATCTAATAATGATATCTCTCCAAATTTATCTTTTCCATATCTAAATGGAATCCTTGATTTCTGAAGCTCTAAGAATTTTTTTCTTTGTAAATGTTCTTCTAATATTCTTACGTAGTTTCTTAATTGCCTTTTTACTTTTTCAACTTCTTCTTTTGTTATTTTCTTAGCTTTTAGGTCTTTTATTGTTTTTTCGAAAAGTTTGTAGTCTTCAGCTATGCTTTCTGGAATTCCTTCTTGTTGACAATATTTTTTTATTCCCAGTGCCATGCTTGTTGTTTTTATATTTCCAGATGCTAGCGCATCTTTTGTTATTGTGTTTACTGCATCTTGGAATTTTTTGAAATCTTCTTTTTCCGATTTCTTTTCTATTTGTGCAAATAATTTCTTAATTCTGTTTAAATAATCTTCAACATCTTTAATTATTTTGTCAACTTCTGCTCCTGAAACTTCCTTTATTTTTCCATGCTCCATTCCCTTGAAGAAATCCTTGACTCTTTCCAATATCTTAACGTATTTTGGTTCTAGAAGTTTTTCTCTCTTTACAAATATTTCATCCAGGAGTCTTACTGTTTCTTTTGGAGTTGGTGGAGATATTCCATACAACATCAGTGCTGCTTGTGATGGATTTAGGATTGCATAATACATATCTTCTGAAGCTATGTAAAGCAATTTTTTCTTTGCAGCTTCCAAAATTCTTTCTCCTGTACTCATGTGCATATCTATGGATTCTGGAGAAGGTCTAATTCTTCCCATTTTAAGTAATAATCTCCATGGACCAAATAATCCCCTATCAAAAATTGGAACTCCATCTCTTAAGAATGTGAAAATAACAGGGTGCGCATCCTTTATTGATTCCCAAAAGTCAGTTAGGATGTATGTTTGAACGTGGAACTGTTTTTTGACTCCAGTTATTGCAGAAGCTTCTATTGCCATTGCTTGAATTAATCCCCTTAGCTTTTCTTTTAATTCTGCCCTTGACATTCTTCTAACATCTGTGTCATCAATTACGATGTAAACGTCAATATCATTTGATTTTTCTCCCCTGAATAATGTTCCTGCTCCAATGTATGAAACTATGTATTTTTCAAACTTCTTTATGGTCATATTTTTGTGTACTTCTGAAATTTTTAGTGCTGCCAAGAAGTCTGTAGGATCGTGAAGTATTGCTGACATTGCAATCACTTGCAGTAGTTCATATTTTCCGTCAAATAATGATTCTCTTATTTCTGAGATTAATGATACTTCTAACCAGATTTTTTCATCTATTGATTTTGCAATTTTAACTAATTCTGGTGAGATTTTGTCTTTTATTTTGTAATCTGGTGTTTTTTCTGATTTTGAATCATCTAAAACTACTAAGACGCTTATTTTTTCCTTTTCTTTTTCTATATCTTCTTTGGTCATATATTTTACATCTTCTGGACGTATTATCTTTGGTGGTAGAAGAGCGATTCCTATAGTTTGTTTTTTATAATCTTTTAGAATTTTATCTTTTAATTGGTCTATTTTTTTCTTGAACGCCTTTTCTTTTGCTGGATCAATCTTTGGCGGTTGTTGTGGTGCTTCCATATGTTTTAGCGGAACGTGGGGGTTTTTAAATGTTTTTAAAATATATAATAAAAAATAAAGAATTATTCTTGTTCAGCAAATTTTTTAATTGCTTCAAAGTTTTCAACTATTAGTTTAGCCTTCTTCTTTCCAAATGAAAATGGCCATTTTGACTCTGTGTCTTGTTCGCCTATTAATTTTATCATCTTATTTCCTTTGAATTCATCATATTCTACTGCCATTTTTAGTTTACCTCTTGGTTTTGTTTGTAAATTAATTATTTATAAGTTTTTAGTTTTTTGCGTGGTTTTAATTTTTGAATATTCTTTTATTGCATAGCCTTATATACCCCCTAAATTTTCAAATATCATGCCAACTTTTGAACGTTTCAGGGAAAGAAAGGATAAGAAGCCTAGAAGTAGTTCTCCAAGGAGAAGCTATGGTGGTAGAGATAGTTTTGAAGACCGCCCTAAGAGAAGTTATGGAAGACCTTCTGGTAGAGCACCTATGCGTAAAAGTAGGGATAGTCGTGATTTTCAGATGACTAAAGTTATTTGTTCTTCTTGTGGTGATGAGTGTGAAGTTCCTTTTAAACCAACTTCAGATAAGCCTGTTTATTGTGATAATTGTTTTTCAAAAAATGGAAAATCTGGTTCTGATAAACTTTCAAGTAGAAATCTTGATGCAATTAATGAAAAACTTAACAAAATAATGAAAGCTTTGAAGATTGAATAATTAAGTTTTTATAATTGTTGTATTATTTGTTATTATGAAATTACCAAGGTTTAAGTCTAAAGTATTTTTGGCCCCAATGGCTGATGTAACTGATCCTGCTTTTAGATTGCTTTGTCATGATTATGGTGCTGGTTTGACAGTAACTGAATTAACTTCAGTAAATGCTATTGTTGCTAGGGGCATTAAGGATTTTGTTGAGTTTGGTGAAAAAGAGAAACCTAGGAGTGTTCAGTTGTTTGGTTCTGATTTGGATAAGTTGAGTAAAGCTTCTAAAATTGTTTCTAAGCATTTTGATATTATAGATTACAATATGGGATGTCCTTCAACTAAAATAACTAGTGCTATGGCTGGTGCTGCTTTGTTGCAGAAAAAAGAATTAACTAGAGATATTTTTAGAACTTTAATTTCTTCAGTTAAAAAACCGGTTAGTTTGAAAATGAGAAGTGGTGTGAAAAAAGATAATTTATTTAGAGATATTGCTAAAATTGCTGAAGATGAAGGAATTTCTATGATTACTTTACATCCTAGAACTGTTAAACAAGGTTATTCGGGTTCGAGTAATTGGAAATTGATTAAAGAGTTGAAATCTATTGTTGATGTTCCTGTTGTTGGTAATGGAGATATCGTTAAACCTGAATATGCTTTGAGAATGTTTAAAGAAACTGGTTGTGATTATGTTATGGTTGGTCGTGCTGCTCGTGGGAATCCATTTATTTTTGAACAGATTAATGATTTGATTTCTAAGGGAAATTATAATGAGTATAGTTCTGAAGATAAAGTTGAAGCTTTTTTTAAGTATTTGAAATATTCTAAGAAGTTTAAGTCAATTAAATTTAGTAATGTTAAAGTTAACGCTGTAAATTTTACAAAGGGTCTTGAAGGTGGAGCTAAATTGAGAGAACAATTGGTTAAGTGTAATGATGTTGAAGAGATTAAAGATAAATTTTATAAACAATGATTTTTACCTTATTTTATGAAAGTTTTATTATTGTTAGTGGTTATGTTATTATTTTCTTTAGTTCCAGTTAGTGCAACAGTTGTTTATGATGAAGTTGATTTTGAAGTTAGTAGTTTTAAGTATGGTTTAAATTCAGAGGGACAATTTGATTCTTTTAAAGTTAAGGTTAAAAATTTGGGTCCTGATGATTTTTTTGAAGAGGAAATATCTGTTATGGTTTGTGTTTTAGAAGATGATGGAAGTGATTTGTATTGTATTGGTACTTATTCTGATAGATATATTTCTAGTAAATATGATAAAAAATGGTGGGAGTATTTGTTTTTTGGTTCTTCTTTTTATGTTATGAGTCCTGGAGAGTCATATACAATAGTTAAGAAAGAACTTAGGCACTTAGAATCTGAGGATGAAGATCCTATGTTTAGACAGATAATTCTAGAACCCGGAGAATATGATGTTAAATATTTTATAAGAGATTTTGATAGATTTTCTGAAATAAATGAAGAAAATAATGAAGGTTTTAGCACAATCGTTATTAGTTAGTTCTATTATTTACCGTTTTCTACGTAAGTAAGATTTAAATTTATTCCGTAATGTCTTAACG
>CAZUEV010000052.1:0-4200 GCA_964619355.1 Candidatus Woesearchaeota archaeon | reverse complement strand
TAGTAATATTGTTTGTAGTATTTTTATTTATAATTGGATCCTTAACTGCAGACAACACCTTGAAAACCGACAATCCAGTAATAAATACTGGTGCAGCAATAGCCGAAAATGTTATAGAAAATCCCTTGGTAGAAGGATTCGTAGACAAAATAAAAGATTTCTTTGAAAATATTAGAAAGTAAACAATAAAAATTAAGAAAGTTTATAAATCCCACATGCCTACCAATAAATACTATGGTTAATGAAGATAGAAAATATTCAAAACAAATTTTAGGCAAGACGGTAGTGAGCAAAACAGGAAAAAAATTTGGAGAAGTGGGAAATATATTATTCGAAGTCAGAACCGGGGAAATATTACATTTAATGTTAAAAAATCCTACAACTCTGGCAGACAATGTTGATCTTGAAAAAGATGAACAAGGAAACCCACTAATACCTCACAGTGCAGTAATAGCAATAGGTGATTATGTTGTAGTTTCTGAAGAAGATATCTTATAATTTTTAGTAAAACTTAAAAGATGCATTTTAAACTAAATTTATATGAATTTTGAAAAAAACCTTGCAACAATTCTTAGAAACAAAACCAAACTAAAGGAAATAAGATTGGAGATACCTTCTAATCCTGAATTAGGGGATTTTGCATTCCCTTGTTTTAAACTAGGAAAAGACCCAATCAATGAAGCAAGAAAGCTAAACAAAAAAATTGGCAATCCTATTTACTTATCAAAGATAGAACAGAAAGGACCATATTTAAATTTCTTTATAAAACCAGAAATATTAATTAAAGAAACGTTAACAAAAATTACAAAAGAAAAAAAGAAATATGGAAGCACCAATTTTGGCAAAGGAAAAAAAATTGTTATGGATTATTCACACCCTAATATAGCAAAACCCTTTGGAATAGGACATTTAAGATCAACAGTAATCGGAAATTCAATATACAATATACTAAAATTTGTCGGATATGAACCAATATCTGTAAATCATTTGGGTGATTGGGGTACTCAGTTTGGAAAATTGATTGTTGCATACAATATGTGGGGAAACAAAAAAGAACTAGAAAAAGATCCAATCAAACATTTGTTAAAACTTTATGTAAGATTTCACAAAGAAGAAGAAAAAGACGAAACATTACTTGAAAATGGGAGGGCAGAGTTCAAAAAATTAGAAGATGGAAATAAAGAAACACTAAAATTATGGAAGAATTTCAAAGAGCTAAGCATGAAAGAATTTAAGAGGATTTACACTCTATTAAATGTTAAATTCGATGATTACACTGGAGAATCATTTTATGTAAAAAATATAGATCAAACAATAAAAACAATAAACAAAAAAATAAAAACAGAAATTTCAGAAGGGGCACTAATAATTGATTTAAAAAAATATAATATGCCTCCAATTATCTTAAAAAAATCAAATGATTCATCGACCTACCATTCAAGAGACTTAACTGCAATAATTTATCGCTCAAAAAGATATAATCCAGAAAAAATTCTGTATGTGGTGGGCTCAGAACACAAACTATACTTCAATCAATTGTTTAAGGCAGCAAAACTGGCAAATCTAACAAAGTCCGAATTAAAGCATATAGATTTTGGTCTAATTAGATTTCCAGAGGGAAAGATGTCAACCCGAAAGGGAAATGTAATCTTTCTAGAAGATGTATTGAACAAATCAATAAATTTAGCTAAAAAAATTATTGAAAAAAAGAACCCCAAACTAAAGAACAAACAAGAAATAGCAAAAACAATAGGCATAGGGGCAATAATCTTTGGAGATTTAAGTAATGATCGAACAAGAAATATAAATTTTGATTGGGAGAAAATATTATCTTTTGAAGGAGAAACTGCACCATATATACAATATACGCGTGTAAGAATAAATAGCATACTAAACAAATCAAGCACAAGAATCAACAAACAACCAAAACTGGAGCTATTAAACAAATCTGAAGAAATAGACTTAATAAAAAAATTATACAACTTTCCAAAAGTTATACTCTCGGTGGCAGAAACAGGCAAACCACATCACTTATCAAATTATTTAATCAAATTATCACAAAAATTCAACGAATATTACCATAAACACAAGGTTTTAAGCGAAAACAAGGAAGAAATGCACGCTAGGTTAATATTAATAAAATCAGTAAACCAAGTTTTGGAAAATGGATTAGTTTTATTGGGTATTGATTCACCAAAAGAAATGTAGAAAATTTTATAAACAGACCAACAGTCTTTAAACTCGGTGATTCAAATGCCTATTGTAGGATTCAATTATGATAAAATAACTGCTGAAAAGACAAACCAGATAACTGGAAAGTTAAATATAAAAAACAACCTTTCTATAAAAAATATAGAACAAGAAAAACTTCCAGTTGGAAGATCTGAAGAAGTATTAAAGCTAGATTTTGAGTATTTAGCAGACTATGAACCTGACATTGGAAAAATAGTGCTAAATGGTCATATATTACTAATGGAAGATCCAAAGAAAATAAAAGAAATACAGGATTCTTGGAACAAAGATAAAACACTTCTAAAAGAAATAACACCATTGATATTTAATTCAATATTGGGAAGATGTAATATAAAGGGACTAACTTTATCTCAAGAAATTAATTTACCCCCCCAGATAAGACTACCTTTCATGAAACAACAAGAAACAAATAACTAAAAAAAGTCTGTAACTTCCCTACATTCTTTATTTCTTTTAGAAGCCTCATCCCATGTACAATCCTCATCATTCATTATCTTCCTAATTTTGATCTCATTATACATGATATTATAGTAGTTTGAAAAATCATTTATATACATTCACAAACTCAATCACCTTTTTTTATAACTCTATTTTAAAAAAGAACACTCCTAAAAAATTAATCAAAAACTTAAACTTTTAAGTTATTACACAAGTATTAAGAAAATAAAGTTAGTACAAATATCATGGACCACCTAAAGAAATGTGAAGCATGTAACCAACAAATTTCAAAGCACATCTGCTGCCTATGTGGAAAAAGTGTTTGTGAAAATTGCTATGATTTGGAGAAAGAAGTATGTCGGATTTGCAGTCAAGGGAAGAGATAGAAGAATTACTTGAAAATCCTTTATGGAAGAAGATTATAATAATAGCAATAGGGACTATATTATTAGTTTTAATAATATCTTATTTTTTGGTTAGTTTTCCAATATATTCTATTTTAGAGAGTAAATATGAATCTGTAGAAATAAGTGAGAATACGATAAAGCTAAGGGAGTTTTCAATTATATTTGAAAATAATACCTATCTGGAATTGAGGGAAAGATACTTGGGGAATCTGGAAGTTGAAACCAGTATGTGCCTTAAAGGAACAAAGGGCCATAATTACTTTATATCTGAAATTTATGAACCAGATATAATTGAACAATCATATAACCATGTTTCATTCAGACCTTGCTCTGAAGATACAATAATAGTTCTACATACACACCCATACAAAAGATGTATTGCATCAAAACAAGATCTGAAGATGTTAGGGGATCTAAGAGAAAGGAACGAAGATGCACTAATAATGATAATGTGTGAGCCGACAAGATTTGCAATATATGGGCACGAATAACATATCCTTTTAACCGAATAATTTAAATAATCACAAATTAAGACCAAGAGATGCCAAAGATAAGTGATAAAAAAGTACAAAAGATTAAGGAACAAATACTTTCAATTCTATATGAAAATCACTTAGTTCCTCACTATACTGCCCAAATAGCTGAAGAGTTAATACGCGACGAAGAGTTCACTTTAAGACTCTTAAAAGAATTAAGGCAAGAGGGATTTGCAAAGGAGATAAACAAAAACACCGAGGGTAAAACCTATTTAGCCAGGAAAAAATGGGTTCTAAATAACAAAATATACAGCCAGTATAGAGATCTCTCAGAATCATAGTGTTTATCCACTATTCACTCACTATTCATTCATTAAACACATGCTAAACATTCATTCACTTGCAATAATTATTATATATCTATCAAGGGTTCCTAAAATACATAATGGTTGATCAAAAGATAAAATCTGCCTTCTTAGAAGTAAAAAGGGACGTAGAACACCTAAATAGCAGGATTTCTGGAATAGAAACCAAATTTGAAGAGATATTGGAAAAATTAGATGAATTATTAAAACAAAAAAAGGCTGAAACCACCAAATTTGAAGGTTATGAGCCCCCAACTAGTA